>NZ_JBEYJU010000207.1:0-3232 GCF_040703965.1 Streptomyces sp. NPDC006655
AACACAGTGGACGCGAGCAACTGAGGACAAGCCCTCGGCCTATTAGTACCGGTCACCTCCACCAGTTACCTGGCTTCCAGATCCGGCCTATCAACCCAGTCGTCTACTGGGAGCCTTACCCCATCAAGTGGGTGGGAGTCCTCATCTCGAAGCAGGCTTCCCGCTTAGATGCTTTCAGCGGTTATCCCTCCCGAACGTAGCCAACCAGCCATGCCCTTGGCAGAACAACTGGCACACCAGAGGTTCGTCCGTCCCGGTCCTCTCGTACTAGGGACAGCCCTTCTCAAGACTCCTACGCGCACAGCGGATAGGGACCGAACTGTCTCACGACGTTCTAAACCCAGCTCGCGTACCGCTTTAATGGGCGAACAGCCCAACCCTTGGGACCGACTCCAGCCCCAGGATGCGACGAGCCGACATCGAGGTGCCAAACCATCCCGTCGATATGGACTCTTGGGGAAGATCAGCCTGTTATCCCCGGGGTACCTTTTATCCGTTGAGCGACGGCGCTTCCACAAGCCACCGCCGGATCACTAGTCCCGACTTTCGTCCCTGCTCGACCCGTCGGTCTCACAGTCAAGCTCCCTTGTGCACTTACACTCAACACCTGATTACCAACCAGGCTGAGGGAACCTTTGGGCGCCTCCGTTACTCTTTAGGAGGCAACCGCCCCAGTTAAACTACCCATCAGACACTGTCCCTGATCCGGATCACGGACCCAGGTTAGACATCCAGCACGACCAGACTGGTATTTCAACGACGACTCCACACTAACTGGCGTTAATGCTTCACAGTCTCCCAGCTATCCTACACAAGCCGAACCGAACACCAATATCAAACTGTAGTAAAGGTCCCGGGGTCTTTCCGTCCTGCTGCGCGAAACGAGCATCTTTACTCGTAGTGCAATTTCACCGGGCCTATGGTTGAGACAGTCGAGAAGTCGTTACGCCATTCGTGCAGGTCGGAACTTACCCGACAAGGAATTTCGCTACCTTAGGATGGTTATAGTTACCACCGCCGTTTACTGGCGCTTAAGTTCTCAGCTTCGCCACACCGAAATGTGACTAACCGGTCCCCTTAACGTTCCAGCACCGGGCAGGCGTCAGTCCGTATACATCGCCTTACGGCTTCGCACGGACCTGTGTTTTTAGTAAACAGTCGCTTCTCGCTGGTCTCTGCGGCCACCCCCAGCTCACCAAGTAAATTGGATCACCAAGTGTGGCCCCCCTTCTCCCGAAGTTACGGGGGCATTTTGCCGAGTTCCTTAACCATAGTTCACCCGAACGCCTCGGTATTCTCTACCTGACCACCTGAGTCGGTTTAGGGTACGGGCCGCCATGAAACTCGCTAGAGGCTTTTCTCGACAGCATAGGATCATCCACTTCACCACAATCGGCTCGGCATCAGGTCTCACCCTCATGTCATCCGGATTTGCCTAGATGACGGGCTACACCCTTACCCCGGGACAACCACCGCCCGGGCTGGACTACCTTCCTGCGTCACCCCATCACTCACCTACTACCACCTTGGGTCAGCGGCTCCACCACTTTCCTTTCCCCGAAGGGTCCGGAACGGCTTCACGGCCTTAGCATTAATGGGTTCGATGTTTGACGCTTCACAGCGGGTACCGGAATATCAACCGGTTATCCATCGACTACGCCTGTCGGCCTCGCCTTAGGTCCCGACTTACCCTGGGCAGATCAGCTTGACCCAGGAACCCTTAGTCAATCGGCGCACACGTTTCCCACGTGTGAATCGCTACTCATGCCTGCATTCTCACTCGTCAACCGTCCACAACTACCTTCCGGTGCTGCTTCACCCGGCAGACGACGCTCCCCTACCCATCACAGCCGGCGTTGGCCGTTATGCTGCAATGACACGACTTCGGCGGTACGCTTGAGCCCCGCTACATTGTCGGCGCGGAATCACTAGACCAGTGAGCTATTACGCACTCTTTCAAGGGTGGCTGCTTCTAAGCCAACCTCCTGGTTGTCTCTGCGACTCCACATCCTTTCCCACTTAGCGTACGCTTAGGGGCCTTAGTCGATGCTCTGGGCTGTTTCCCTCTCGACCATGGAGCTTATCCCCCACAGTCTCACTGCCGCGCTCTCACTTACCGGCATTCGGAGTTTGGCTAAGGTCAGTAACCCGGTAGGGCCCATCGCCTATCCAGTGCTCTACCTCCGGCAAGAAACACACGACGCTGCACCTAAATGCATTTCGGGGAGAACCAGCTATCACGGAGTTTGATTGGCCTTTCACCCCTAACCACAGGTCATCCCCCAGGTTTTCAACCCTGGTGGGTTCGGTCCTCCACGAAGTCTTACCTCCGCTTCAACCTGCCCATGGCTAGATCACTCCGCTTCGGGTCTTGAGCGTGCTACTCAAACGCCCTGTTCGGACTCGCTTTCGCTACGGCTACCCCACACGGGTTAACCTCGCAACACACCGCAAACTCGCAGGCTCATTCTTCAAAAGGCACGCAGTCACACCACAAGGATGCTCCCACGGCTTGTAGGCACACGGTTTCAGGTACTATTTCACTCCCCTCCCGGGGTACTTTTCACCATTCCCTCACGGTACTATCCGCTATCGGTCACCAGGGAATATTTAGGCTTAGCGGGTGGTCCCGCCAGATTCACACGGGATTTCTCGGGCCCCGTGCTACTTGGGTGTCTCTCAAACGAGCCGCTGATGTTTCAGCTACGGGGGTCTTACCCTCTACGCCGGACCTTTCGCATGTCCTTCGCCTACATCAACGGTTTCTGACTCGTCTCACGGCCGGCAGACCGTGAAAGAGAGATCCCACAACCCCGTATACGCAACCCCTGCCGGGTCTCACACGCATACGGTTTGGCCTCATCCGGTTTCGCTCGCCACTACTCCCGGAATCACGGTTGTTTTCTCTTCCTGAGGGTACTGAGATGTTTCACTTCCCCTCGTTCCCTCCACACTGCCTATGTGTTCAGCAGCGGGTGACAGCCCATGACGACTGCCGGGTTTCCCCATTCGGAAACCCCCGGATCAAAGCCTGGTTGACGACTCCCCGGGGACTATCGCGGCCTCCCACGTCCTTCATCGGTTCCTGGTGCCAAGGCATCCACCGTGCGCCCTTAAAAACTTGGCCACAGATGCTCGCGTCCACTGTGCAGTTCTCAAACAACGACCAGCCACCCATCACCCCCAGACCAAAACCTGGAGTTCACTGGGGCCGGCATCGAGGGACGTTTCA
>NZ_JBEYJU010000208.1:0-5111 GCF_040703965.1 Streptomyces sp. NPDC006655
CTCGGCTTCGGCAACGTGGTCCCGGCGACTGTCGAGGGCGCGGCCGCGGTGACCCCGTGGGGCAAGCTGCCGGTGCCGGAGGGCTCGGGACAGGGCCCCAGGGCCCTAGACGGCGAGAGCGGGCACGGGCGGCATCGGCCGGCGGCGGATCACCAGGGCCATCAGGGCCGCCGCCGCGCACAGGGCGCCGGAGGCGTACCAGACCATGTCGTAGGTGCCGAAAGCGTCGCGGGCGACGCCGCCGAGCCAGGCGACGAGGGCCGCGCCGACCTGGTGGGAGGCGAGGACCCAGCCGAAGACGATGGCGCTGTCCTCGCCGTACTGCTCGCGGCACAGGGCGAGGGTGGGCGGGACGGTGGCGACCCAGTCCAGGCCGTAGAAGACGATGAAGAAGATCATCGGCGGGTGGATCGACGGGCCGAGCAGCATCGGCAGGAAGAGCAGCGAGAGGCCGCGCAGGGCGTAGTAGACGGCGAGCAGGCGGCGGGGTTCGAAGCGGTCGGTGAACCAGCCGGAGGCGATGGTGCCGACGACGTCGAACACGCCGACGACCGCGAGCAGCGAGGCCGCCGCGGTGACCGGCAGGCCGTGGTCGTGGGCGGCGGGCACGAAGTGGGTCTGGATCAGGCCGTTGGTGGAGGCGCCGCAGATCGCGAAGGTGCCGGCGAGCAGCCAGAAGGGCCCGGTGCGCACGGCGGAGCGGAGCACCCCGATCGTCCGGCGGGCGGCGCCGGTGACCGGCGGCGGCTTGGGCACGAACTGGTCGGCGCCGTACGGCCTGAGGCCCACGTCGGCCGGGTGGTCGCGCAGCAGCAGCCAGACGAAGGGGACGACCGCGAGGGCGGCGAGGGCGACGGTGACGGCGGCCGGGCGCCAGTCGTACGTCTCGACCATCCAGGACAGCAGCGGCAGGAAGATCAGCTGGCCCGAGGCGGAGGCGGCGGTGAGGATGCCGGTGACCAGGCCGCGCCGGGTGGTGAACCAGCGGTTGGTGACGGTGGCCGCGAAGGCGAGGGCCATCGACCCGGAGCCGAGCCCGACCAGCAGGCCCCAGCAGAGCAGCAGCTGCCAGGCCGCCGTCATCCACACGGTCAGGCCCGAGCCGAGCGCGATCACGGTCAGGGCGACGGCGACCACACGCCGTATGCCGAAACGGTCCATCAGGGCGGCGGCGAAGGGCGCGGTGAGCCCGTACAGCGCGAGGTTGACGGAGACGGCCGCCCCGATCGTGCCGCGCGACCAGCCGAACTCCGCGTGCAGCGGGTCGATGAGCAGGCCGGGCAGGGAACGGAAGGCGGCGGCGCCGATGATCGTGACGAAGGTGACGGCGGCGACGAACCAGGCGCGGTGGAGACGCGGTGCGCGGGCCGGCTTCGGGTGCTGGAGGACTGCTGCGGGTTCGGTTTGCTGGGGCACACCATAAAGCTTCGGCCAGCCGGTTCACTCCATCGAGTGGCCCGAAGGACAGGGTTCGCTAGGATCGGGCCATGGACAGTGAGCCCGACGAGCCCGGTGCGCCCGGTTTCCGCCCGCACCGGGTGGTCGTCCTCGCCCTGGACGGTCTGCTCCCCTTCGAGCTGGGCATCCCGCACCGCATCTTCGGCCGCCCCAAGGACCGCCGGGGCCGCCCGCTGTACGAGGTCGTGACCTGCTCGGTGCGGCCGCCGGGACCGGTCGAGACCGACGCCGACTTCGCGATCCACGTGGCGCACGGACCTCAGGCGCTGGCCACCGCCGACACGGTGATCGTCCCGGCCTCGTACGAGCTGGGTCCGGTCTTCGAGGAGGGCGTCCTCACCCCCGAACTGGCCGCCGCCCTGGCCCACATCCGCCCCGGCACCCGGCTCGCCTCCATCTGCACCGGCGTCTACGTCCTGGCCGCCGCCGGCTACCTGGACGGCCGCCCGGCGACCACGCACTGGGCCGAGGCGGACCACCTCCAGCGGCTGTTCCCGCGCATCGAGGTCGACCCGGACGTCCTGTTCATCGACGACGGCGACGTGCTGACCTCCGCCGGGGTGGCCGCCGGCATCGACCTGTGCCTGCACATGGTCCGCCGCGACCACGGCACCGCCGTCGCCAACGAGGTGGCCCGCCGCACCGTCGTACCCCCGCACCGGGACGGCGGCCAGGCCCAGTACATCCACCGCCCGGTCCCCGACCTCCAGACGGCCACCACCACGGCCGCCCGCGCCTGGGCCCTGGGCCGCCTGCACGAACCCATCCAGCTGCGCGACATGGCCGAGCAGGAGGCCATGTCGGTACGGACCTTCACCCGCCGTTTCCGCGAGGAGACCGGCGTCAGCCCGGGCCAGTGGCTCACCCGGCAGCGCGTCGAACGCGCCCGCCACCTCCTGGAGTCCACCGACCTCTCCGTCGACCAGGTGGCCAGGGACGCCGGCTTCGGCACCGCCCAGTCGATGCGCCAGCACCTCCAGACGGCACTGGGCGTCACCCCGACCGCCTACCGCCGCACCTTCCGTACGCAGACCACGCGGACCGTCAGAACGTGAGCACCCCCCGGGCCACCCGTCCCGCCTCCGCGTCCGCGCGGGCCTTCTCGAAGTCCTCCACCGGGTAGGTCGCGGTCACCAGTTCGTCCAGCATCAGGCGGCCCTGCCGGTACAGCTCGGCGTACAGGGCGATGTCGTGCTGGGGACGGGAGGAGCCGTAACGGCAGCCCAGGATGGACTTGTCCAGGAACATGGAGGCGACGACGAAGGACGCCTCGGCGGTGGCGGCGGGCACGCCGAGGAGGACCGCCTGGCCGTGCCGGTCGAGGAGGTCGACGGCCTGCCGGACCAGTTCGACGCGGCCCACGCACTCGAAGGCGTGGTCGACGCCGTGCGGCAGCAGGTCCTTCACCCCGTCCGTCGAGGTCAGGAAGTCGGTCGCGCCGAACTGCCGGGCCACCTCCTCCTTGGCCGGGTTGGCGTCCACGGCCACGATCCGCAGCGCGCCCGCGAGCCGCGCGCCCTGGATGACGTTCAGCCCGATCCCGCCGGTGCCGATCACCAGCACGGTGTCGCCGCGGTCCACCCGGGCCCGGTTGAGCACCGCGCCCACCCCGGTCAGCACCCCGCAGCCGATCAGCGCGGCGGACGTCAGCGGGATGTCCTTCGGGATGCGCACCGCCTGCACGGCCCTGACGAGGGTGCGTTCCGCGAAGGCGGAGTTGCAGGCGAACTGGTAAACGTTGCGTCCACCGCGGGTGAACGGCTGCTGGGGGCGCCCGACGGCCTTGCGGCACATGGTCGGCCGCCCCCGGTCGCAGTCGGCGCACGCCCCGCAGTTGGCGAGCGTGGAGAGCGCCACGTGGTCGCCCGGCGCCACATGGCCGACCCCCGCACCCACCGCCTCCACCACTCCGGCGCCCTCGTGGCCGAGCACCACGGGAACGGGGAAGGGTATGGTCCCGTCCACCACGGACAGGTCGCTGTGGCAGAGCCCGGCCGCCGACACGGCCACCAGCACCTCACCCGGCCCCGGCTCCCGGACGTCCAGGTCGTCGACCACCTGGACCTGCTTCCCGTCGAACACCACACCGCGCATCACGACTCGACCCCCTTCGGTTCCCTCGGCAGACCGAGCACGCGCTCGGCGATGATCGTGCGCTGGACCTGGTCCGAACCGCCGTAGATGGTGTCGGCCCGCGAGAAGAGGAACAGGTGCTGGGCGGTGTCCAGTTCGTACGGCGCGGCGGCCGACCAGTCGGCCGGGCCGACGCTCGCGGCCGCGCCCCGCACCAGCACGGCGAGCTCACCGAGCCGCTGGTGCCAGCCGGCCCACAGCAGCTTGGCCACGCTGGGCGCGCCCGGCTCGGCGGCCGAACTCCCCAGCGTCCGCAGGGCGTTCCACCGCATCACGCGCAACTCGGCCCACTGCCGCACCAGCCGCTCCCGGACGACCGGATCGGCGGCCGCGCCGCTCGCCACGGCGTCCCGCACCACCCGGCCCAGTTCCTCGGCGAACCCGATCTGCTGGGCGAGCGTGGACACCCCCCGCTCGAAACCGAGCAGGCTCATCGCCACGCGCCAGCCGTTGCCCTCGCCGCCGACGACGTGGTCGGCGCGCGCGTACGCGCCGTCGAAGAAGACCTCGTTGAAGTCGCTGGTGCCGGTCAGCTGCCGGATGGGCCGGACCTCGATGCGACCGGGCTGGTCCATGGGCACGAGCAGAAAGCTCAGCCCGTGGTGCCTGCGGGAGCCGGGCTCGGTCCGCGCGAGCACGAAGCACCAGTCGGCCTCGTGGGCGAGGGAGGTCCAGATCTTCTGCCCGGACACCCGGTAGCCGTCCGCCTCCCGGACGGCCGCGGTCCGCACCCCGGCCAGGTCCGACCCGGCGCCGGGCTCGCTGTACCCCTGGCACCACAGCTCCTCACCGGCGGCGACGGGCGGCAGGAACCGCGCCTTCTGCTCG
This sequence comes from Streptomyces sp. NPDC006655, assembly GCF_040703965.1. Taxonomy (NCBI): domain Bacteria; kingdom Bacillati; phylum Actinomycetota; class Actinomycetes; order Kitasatosporales; family Streptomycetaceae; genus Streptomyces; species Streptomyces sp. NPDC006655. The sequence continues at coordinate 4,420 of NZ_JBEYJU010000208.1, forward strand.
GGCGTGCCGTGGCCGAGGAGCGTCGGGGCGAGGAGGTTCTCCCCGATGTGCCCGGAGCGCGGCGGCGCGGCCGACCGGGCGTACTCCTCGGCCCAGACGACCTGCTGCGTGAGCGTGGCGGTCCGGTTCCCGTAACCGGATTCGGCCCACCCGAGCCCGATCCACCCGTCGGCCCCGAGCATCCGCTCCCACCCGCGCCGGTCCACCCCACCGCCGACGTGCGCCCGGAGCCAGGCCCGTACCTCCCGGCGAAACGCCTCGTCCTCCGGCACTGAACCGAACTCCACGGTGCCCTCCAAAGCTTGTTCGGGTTACGGCCGCACGGAAAACCGCCGGCCACCGCCGTGGGGGCCGATCACCGTCGCGGCGGAAGAAGAAAGCGGACAGAACCTCGAAACGCCGGTGCGGACAGCGAACTCAGGGGCGCTGGGGGTCCCCCCGGCCGAAGGCTGGGGGAGGAACTGCTCGAGGAACCACGGCGGCGCCGCACTCGCCCACACACCGCACCCCAACGGCGAGCAGGCACTCGGCACCCCCACCCCCCCTAGGGCCCTTCTGATGGATCTCCGTGGCGGAGCGGCGTTCGGTGCGTGCGATCGGCGTGCGGGGTGGCGGATCATGTGGCGGAGCCACCTGGCCCGCCACCCCGTGCGTCGAGCGTGCGTGCCGGGCGTCGCGACGCCGCGGAGATC
>NZ_JBEYJU010000209.1:0-4774 GCF_040703965.1 Streptomyces sp. NPDC006655
GGCGGACGACGCGAAGGGTGCGGGTGAAGGAGATCCGGTCGGGATCGTGCCCGGCCTTGAGGGCGGCCCGGTGCATCAGGTCCCGCAGCGCGTGGTGGACCAGCAGGAACGCGAAGATCTCCTGTTCGACGCCGCGTGGGTGCTGGGAACGTAGCACCAGCCCCGGAACGCCCTGGTGGTTCTTGATCTCGTCCAGGGTGTTCTCGATCTCCCACCGCTGGGCATAGAGGGCGGCAAGCTCCTCGGCCGGTGCCTGCTCGGGGTCGAGGATGGTGGTGGTCAGGCGGTAGACGGTGCCGTCACCGCCGGATGGGCCGAGGGTGTACTCGATCACCCGCACCCGCTCGGGGTCCGCGCGCCGGTAGTGGTCCCGCGCGGCGACGATCTGCGACAGGTAGGAGCCGTCGGCGAGGGTTTCCAGGACCGGCAGCACTACGGTGCTGCGGACCCGCCACAACAGATCCGCTCCGCCCGCCTTCGCCGCCCGCCACAGGTCGAGGCCGCAAAACCCCCGGTCGGCGAGCACGAGCATGCCCTTGGTCAGCGCGGGGAATAGTCGCTGGGCCAGGGCGGTCTCGTGGACCTTGAGTGTTCCGACCTCGGCCGCGAACACGGCATGGGTGCCGCACTCGGCCAGGGCCGCCACCCTCGCCTGCGGATACGCACTGCGGCCCTGCCCACGACTGGTACCGGGACGACCGAAGAACTGCGCGTTCGCCGCGGTGTCCGGAACGTCGAAAACCGTGCCGTCCACCGCGACCAGCCGCCACCGCCGATACCAGGCACCCTGCGTGTGCGCGACGGCCACCGGCCGACACACCCGGGCGAACAGGGCCCGCAACGGCTCCGGTCCAAGCCGCAACCGGGCCCGCCCGATCGCCGCCGTCGTGGGAACCCGCCACGTCGTCGCCCACCGGCCCTCACGCTCCAGCCCCTGAACCAGAAGCCGGGCCACCTCTTCATAGCCCTGTCCGAAGAACAGACACATCGCCAGGACGAAGTAGACCACCACCCGTGCCGGCAGCAGCCGCGTCCGCTGCTCGACCCGGCCGCACTCGGCGACCACCTCATCGACCAACTCCGGCGGAAACGCCCGCGTCAGCACCCCCAACGCGATCCGATCCGAGAACCGACCAACCCCCGACGACTTCACCTGACCCGCCCTTGGCACAACCCACCCAACGACCCGACCCCAACAAAGTCACCGGTATTGTCACTAGACCCGCACTTCAGAGCCTCTTCAGGCCCCAGAGCTGTCCGAAAACCCCAGCCCGGAACCGCACTGCGCCACAGCCAAGAATCCCGAGACGATCACTAGATTCGCAGGTCAGCACATCATCGGCCGGCCGTGGCCGGGGCCACTGGCGGCGACCGACTACGGCGGCCCGCTGACCTCCTGGATGTGCAGCGTCATCCGCCTTCGCCGCGGTGCCGGCGGGCCTCCCCGGTACGACAACGACCCGTGGTGGCTGCGGCAGGAACACCAGAGCTCGACCATGGCCGGCCAGCTGCGGGTGCTGGTCCACGGAGGCCAGCCAACGACCAGCGGACTTCGGACCGTGCGGACCGGATGGCCTGCAGGGCTTTCTCACCGCAGGCGGCGAGGGACTCGATCAGACGGGAGACCGTCGGGTCGGAAGTGACCAGGCCGAAGACAGCCGGCTCACACCGCAGCATCGCAACGTCCGCGAGGCAGTCCCCGCCCAGCATGGCCGCCAGAGCAGGGTCCAGAAGGACCTTGCCCGGGTCGTGGACGGTCCGGTTTGCGCCAGGACGCCAGTTGCGCGGATATCGCCTGGTCAAGGCCGATCTGACGGACCGTCTCCAGCAGTAGGACCGTACCGGCCTGCGAGACCACCTGCCGACCGTCTCCCTGGACACGGACACGGGGGTACGACGAGATAGGCAACTCCTGGACAGCTACTGGGCACTTGGAGGTGCCCCTCGCGGGGGTGGAACTGCTTCGTGGCCCCCGAACGTTGGCGGCCCACCGTCCGTGCTGTCTCCGACCGTGCTCCCGGCGCGCTTCCGACCAAGCGGCGATCCGCGGCCCACCACGTAATAGGACGTATCTAGGACCGATCAAGGACCCGTGACCCTAGCGTCACGGTCAGGCGGTCGGGGGCAATGGCTCGAAGCCGGGGTCGACGAGAGCCCGCCGCTGCTCTGGAAGCCCTCCTGCTCGGCACCAACCAGAGAGAACAACCAGCCACCCCGGCAGGAGGCATCAACAACGGGGGGAACACACCCAGGCTGAAAGTCGGGAAGAACAAGCGCGCCATCGCCAAAGGCACGCCGGCGACGCACAAGTAGAACGGGGGTCGATCTTCGACACCCTGCACTCGCCCCCGGTCTCCCTCATGCGACGCCAGATGGCTCTCCAAGCACCGCACCTCCGCTCAACAGAGGTTTCATTGGCTGTACGAGACAAGGAGTAACAACCAGCATGGCACTCAGGAAAACAACCCGCATCGCTGCGGCGACACTCACCGCCGCCGCCATCCTCGGAGGCGGCATCATAGCGGCTGCGCCCGCCGGCGCGGCGACCATCGTCGTCGACTGCCCGGCACGCCCCAACTGGGCAAACGGTATCGACTTGTGGCAGAACACCGGCAAGAACGTGTGCTTCGCAGACGACGGACGGGCGTATTCGAGGGTATACACCAATCTGAACGGCGTCCAGGACGCGACTTCGGGATTGAACTACGCATCTATCTACCTCATAGGACAAAGTCGCCCCTGGGAGATCGTTCCCGGCCAGTCGCTTCATCTGGCCACCGGTGGTACGACCGTCCTCGGCGTCTATATCCACGGCTGAGGGCGTATTCAATCGCTAGAAGTGCAGGTGGCGCGGCGGCCGTGAATGCCGCCGCGCCACTTTCGTGACCGACCCGATGGGTGATGTCGGAGTTGTTCGGCTGACAGTGGCTGGGCGGCTTCGGCAGGCCCGGGGGTGAGATACGGGCAGGGCGGCGGCTTAACCGACGCCGAGAGGGCCGCGCAGGAGCGGATTCGGCCGGAGGCAGTCGGTCGCTGCAGAGGCGGGGAGAAGAACCGGGATCGACCAATGCCTCAGTCAGGCCGGGCCTGATCATGGACAGCGGGCCTCGATCAGACACGGCACCACTGACTCAAGTTTCAAGTAAAAGGCTGGTGAGATTAACTTGAAGCGCGTTACCTGCTCCGGGGCGTTCCTCCTGCTTCTGGTCTGTTCTACGTCGTGCGGTCAAAGCAAGGATTCTTCCGCCGTGGCTCTCGGCAGTATCCCTGTCATACGCAGCCCCGAGGGGATCAGGAGACCAATTGAAGATTTCGTGCCAACCGATGCACAGGTCGATTCCATAAGCGAGGCAGCATACGTAGCAACTCGTCGGTGTATGGCAGACTTCGGCATTCAGCTGCCTAAAATTCCGCCGAAGACAATCGTTGCCCGCGCTCTGGACGCGAAAGAACGGAGTCCGGTCTATGGATACTTTGCACCTGACTCTGTACAGCACAAGGGATATGACAGGGTCGCTACGGTGCCAGCTCCGGACAGCCCGCCTTCCTCGGATACCGCTAGGCTGCTGAGCGGAAGAGAACCTTCGGGAACTGTGGTTACCGAGTACGCGGGAAAGAACGTGCCGCCTGGCGGGTGCGTCCAGGTTGGAATGCATGCAACTGGCGGACCCTTGCCTTTTGCTGGTTCAACTCAAGGGCTACCTGACGGAGGACCGAAAATACCGCCAAACGAGCCTCACCTGGCTTCTTCCTATGCTGCATGGAGTACATGCATGAAGTCCAGGGGGTTTTCGTACGCTACACCCTGGAATGCCTATGTCGATCCGAGATGGGTTTCCGTAAATGGTTCGACGGGGCACAGTCCTGACGAAATCGCAACCGCACAGGCCGACATGTCATGCAAAGATTCAACCAACCTTGTTGGTGTGGCAGTGGCGGTGGAAAGTGCCTATGACACAATCTACATCCACAGTCGACATGACGATCTAGCAAAAATAAAAAGAAATCTCGAGCTGCGAGTCGACAGCGCAAACGCTCTCATCTCTGCCGCCGGCAATCCCTAACCTCAATACCGGTGACTTACGTCTTTGGTGTGCGTTTGACTCGTTTGGTTTTGGGGGGCGCCAACGAGGGTGACGGCAGCGGTGGGTGGCCGGTCTGCAGCCCGGTGGGCGGCGTGTTTGAGGAGCCAGCCGGCGACTTTGCGTTTGATGACACGAGGGTTGGCCCGGCGCCGTCGGGGAGGCAGGGGGCGTTCGAGGAGTGCGCACCTGGGGGCCGGCGGTGTCGCCGGGCAGTGGCCCGCCGACGCCGGGGTCGACGGAGATGACGGCCAAGGCGCGGTCCAGGGCGTGGGCGGGTTGGGTGACGTAGCCGAGGGTGCCGGAGACGCCGACCGCCCAAATGTGGGGGGGTCGTCCAGGTCGATGTGCCGGTTGCCGCTGTCGCGTGGGTCAGGAGGTGGCGGCGAGGCTTGCAGGACGGCGGCAGTCGCACGGGCCGGCCGTCAGGGATGTCTCGGGGTCTTCGGCCGGGCCGGACCTGCGGCGACCACTGCGTGCACGCGGGACCGGGTCCGGCCCGATCCGGTCAACTCGCCATCGTGGTCTGCTTCAACGGCAGATCGTCCCTCGCGGTCAGCGAACGACGCGGTAGGAGAGGTGGGTCGCCGCCGGGGTCGCTAGGGTGCGTTTCAAATGTGCTGGTCATAGCCATTCGTTGATGGCTGCGACCAGCACGGTCGCCTCGTAGCGGACCGCCAACTTGTCGTACC
>NZ_JBEYJU010000210.1:0-4756 GCF_040703965.1 Streptomyces sp. NPDC006655
GTGGCTCCGCCACATGACCCGCCACCCCGCACGCCGATCGCACGCACCGAACGCCGCTCCTTCTCCCACGGAGATCCATCAGAAGGGCCCTAGCGCCCGACCACGCCACGCAGCCTCGGACAGTGGCGCGAGCCCTCGCCTCCGCCGTGCCCAGGTGGCCGGCACCGTGGGCCGTGACGACCCGTTGCCGGTGCTCGGGTGTGTGCACCGAGAGGGAAGGCGACACACGGTCACCCCGGATCCGCCGTCGCTTCTCGTGCTTCGCCTGGGCCGCCGGACCTTCTAGCCGACCGCGAGTGGCTTCACGCAGAGGCCGATGACCGGCAGGCAGACGTCGCCGGTCGGCTGGTGTGTACCGGGCGTCGGGGTGGGGGCCGGGGCGGTTGTCGCGGCCGGTGTGCTGGTGGGCGGCGGGGGCGGGGTGTCCGGGGGCCGGGCCGGGCCCGCCGGGATGGTCGTCGGGACCGGGACCGTGCGGGGCAGGGCGGTGGGTGAGACCGACGGCGACCCGGCCGCCGCACTTCCTGCCGTGCCGGCCGTCGGCGCGGGGCTCGCGGTTCCCGTGCCGCCGCCTGCCGACGGGGCGGCCGCGGGGGCCGGGCCGATGGTGGCGGCCGCGTTCGCCGAGCGGGCCGTCGTCGCGTCGGCGGTCGGATCCAGCCGGGGCTCGGCCTCCGCCGCGCCGGGCGCGCCGCCCTCGCCGCCGTCGGGAGTCAGCCGTACGAGACTCAGCACACCGGCGGCCAGCGCGAGCCCTCCGGAGGCGAGCAGCACCTTGCGGGGGCGGGGCTTGCGGTGCCGCCCCCGGCGACCGACTGCTGACGTTCCCGTCATGACCTTCCCTCCCCGCCGTCCCCCCGATGCGCCATGGCGAGCGCACGTTATGCGTTCCTGTGGGGTGTGCGCCGGGAGTCTCCCGGGATGTCACCCGAACGGGGGTCTCCGGGCCGATCGGCACCCAGGACCCGCCGCTGCCCCTTTCCCTGGCCCGCCCCGGCTGCGATGATCGGACCCAAGCTGTTAACACGCGTTAACCGGAGGGTGTCGTGAGCGAGGAGCGGTTCGGGGAGTTCGTGCTGGTGCGACGGCACGGTCCGGTCGCGGAGCTGGTCCTGGACCGGCCCAAGGCCATGAACGCGGTGTCGGCGGACATGGCTCGCTCGATCGTGGCCGCGTGTGCCGCGCTGAGCGCCGACCGGGACGCCCGGGTGGTGGTGGTGACCTCCTCGCACGAGCGGGCGTTCTGTGTCGGCGCCGACCTCAAGGAGCGCAACTCCATGACCGACGCGGAGCTGGTCCGGGCGCGGCCGCTGTCGCGCGGGGCGTACACGGGCGTGCTGGAACTGCCGATGCCGACGATCGCCGCCGTGCACGGCTACGCGCTCGGCGGGGGCTTCGAGCTGGCGCTGTCCTGCGACGTGATCGTGGCCGACGGCACGGCCGTGGTGGGCCTGCCGGAGGTGTCGGTGGGCGTGATTCCGGGGGGCGGCGGCACGCAGCTGCTGCCCCGCCGGGTCGGCGCGGCCCGCGCGGCCGAGCTGATCTTCTCGGCGCGGCGGGTGGAGGCGCCGGAGGCGCACGAGCTGGGCCTGGTCGACCAGCTGGTGGAGGCGGGGCAGGACCGGGAGGCGGCGCTGGCGCTGGCGGCCCGGATGGCGGCGAACTCGCCGGTGGGGCTGCGGGCGGCCAAGCGGGCGCTGCGGCTCGGGCAGGGGCTGGACCTCAGGGCCGGTCTCGAGGTCGAGGACGCGGCCTGGCGGACGGTGGCCTTCTCGGGCGACCGCGCCGAGGGCGTCGCCGCCTTCAACGAGAAGCGGAAGCCGCAGTGGCCGGGCGAATAGACGCCGATGCCCTCGCCCGGCGACACCTGTTCGCCGCACCAACGTCCCGAATGCAGCAAATCATCCCTAACCTGGAGTAATGGGTGACGACAACCGCCTCGCCGCCATAGTGGCCCTGGCGCAGGGCATGGCCGCCGCGCACACCCCGCGGGAGTGCTGGCACGCCGCCGCGACCGGTGCCTGCCGCGCCCTGGACGGCAGCTTCGCCGCACTCTCCGTGTGGGAGCGCGAGCTGGGCCGGCTGCGGGTCCTCGTGAACGTCGGCGAGCGCGCCTTGGACGAGGAGGAGTTCCCGGACACCGAGGCCTACCCGGTGCACCAGTTCCCGGAGATCACCGAGTTCCTGCACGAACGCTGGGCGGGCGGCGGCAGCCCCAACGCCTGGGTCGAGACGGCCGAGGGCACCGCCGCCGGCCGCCCCGGCTACTCGCACCGGCGCGTCGACGCCCTGCGCCGCCGGGGCCGCGGCTGCTGCCTGGTCGCCCCGATCGTGCTGCACGGCAGGGCCTGGGGCGAGCTGTACGTCGCCCGCGCCGCGCACGCCCCCGTCTTCGCCCGCGCCGACGCCGGCTTCGCCACCGTCCTCGCCTCCGTCGTCGCCGCCGGGATCGCCCAGACCGAGCGCCTGGAGGAGGCCCGCAGGCTCGCCTACACCGACGCCCTCACCGGCCTCGCCAACCGCAGGGCCGTCGACGCACGCCTCGACGAGGCGATCGACCGGCATCGCGCGGACGGCGCCGTGGTCAGCCTGGTCGTCTGCGACCTCAACGGGCTGAAGAAGGTGAACGACACCCGCGGGCACGCCGTCGGCGACCGGCTCCTCGAACGCTTCGGCTCGGTGCTGTCCCTGTGCGGGGCGATGCTGCCGGGCGCCCTCGCCGCGCGGCTCGGCGGTGACGAGTTCTGTCTGCTGACGGTCGGCCCGCCGGCCGACGACGTGGTCAAGGCGGCCGACGAACTCTGCCGCCGCGCCGGGGAGCTGGAGCTGGGGGAGGGTGTCGCCTGCGGGGTCGCCTCGACCGCGGACCCGATCGGCCCCGTGCGGTCGGCCCGCCGTCTGTTCCGGCTCGCGGACGCCGCCCAGTACCGTGCCAAGGCGCTGCGCGCGAACCGTCCGGTGGTGGCCGGACGGGAGGGGCCGGACGATCCTGTCGTGCGGCTGGCGGACGCGCCCCCGCCGGAACGGGCCGAACGGCGCAGCTTCCGCGGGCGCCGGGGACTGTGACGTAGAAGTAAGGGGCAACCCCGTACCCCACTAGTGACAGCGGCTGCATTCAGTGCTTACGATCCTGAATATGGATATGCACACTGTGGTGGTGGGGACGTCCGGTGTCACCGCGTCCGACGTTCTCGCCGTGGCACGCGGCGGCGCCCGCGTCGAGCTGTCGGCGGAGGCGGTCGCGGCGCTCGCGGCGGCCCGGGAGATCGTGGACGCGCTGGCGGCCAAGCCGGAACCCGTCTACGGCGTCAGCACCGGCTTCGGTGCCCTCGCGACCCGGCACATCAGCCCGGAACTGCGGGCCCAGCTACAGCGCAACATCGTCCGCTCGCACGCCGCCGGCATGGGGCCGCGGGTCGAGCGCGAGGTCGTACGGGCCCTGATGTTCCTGCGGCTGAAGACCGTCTGCTCCGGGCACACCGGTGTGCGTCCCGAGGTCGCGCAGACCATGGCCGACGTGCTCAACGCCGGTATCACCCCCGTCGTGCACGAGTACGGCTCCCTCGGCTGCTCCGGCGACCTGGCCCCGCTGTCGCACTGCGCCCTCACGCTCATGGGGGAAGGCGACGCCGAGGGCCCGGACGGCGTCGTACGGCCCGCCGGTGAGCTGCTCGCCGAGCACGGGATCGCGCCCGTCGAACTGCGCGAGAAGGAGGGGCTCGCCCTCCTCAACGGCACCGACGGCATGCTCGGCATGCTGGTCATGGCCCTCGCCGACCTGGACATGCTGTACAAGTCGGCCGACGTCACGGCCGCGTTGAGCCTTGAGGCGCTGCTCGGCACGGACAAGGTGCTCGCGCCCGAACTGCACGCCATCCGCCCGCACCCGGGGCAGGGCGACAGCGCCGCCAACATGCTCGCCGTGCTGCGGGGTTCCCAGCTGACCGGGCATCACCAGGGCGACGCGCCGCGCGTACAGGACGCGTACTCCGTGCGGTGTGCTCCGCAGGTGGCCGGGGCGGGCCGGGACACCCTCGCGCACGCCCGGCTGGTCGCGGAGCGGGAGCTGGCGTCGGCGGTCGACAACCCCGTGGTCCTGCCCGACGGACGGGTCGAGTCCAACGGCAACTTCCACGGGGCGCCCGTCGCCTACGTCCTCGACTTCCTCGCCATCGCGGTGGCCGACCTCGGGTCCATCGCCGAGCGGCGGACGGACCGGCTGCTGGACAAGAACCGCAGCCACGGGCTGCCGCCGTTCCTCGCGGACGACGCCGGTGTCGACTCGGGTCTGATGATCGCCCAGTACACGCAGGCCGCGCTGGTCAGCGAGTTGAAGCGGCTGGCCGTTCCGGCGTCGGCCGACTCGATCCCCTCCTCGGCGATGCAGGAGGACCACGTGTCCATGGGGTGGTCGGCCGCGCGCAAGCTGCGCACGGCGGTGGGGAACCTGGCGCGGATCATCGCGGTGGAGCTGTACGCGGCCGGCCGGGCGATCGAGCTGCGCGAGGGGCTGACGCCGGCGCCGGCGTCGCGGGCGGTCATCGAGGCGGCGCGCTCCGCGGGGGTGCGGGGGGTCGGGCCCGACCGGTTCCTGGCGCCGGACCTCGCGGCTGCGGAGGAGTTCGTGCGGGGCGGGGGAGTTGTCGCTGCGGTGGAGACGGTGACCGGGCCGTTGCGGTAGGTCGTCCCGTGCGGGTGCGCGGGGGCTGGTCGCGCAGTTCCTCCCCCAGCCTTCGGCCGGGGGTACCCCCAGCGC
>NZ_JBEYJU010000211.1:0-4711 GCF_040703965.1 Streptomyces sp. NPDC006655
GGGTCATGTGGCGGAGCCACCTGGCCCGCCACCCCGTGCGTCGAGCGTGCGTGCCGGGCGTCGCGACGCCGCGGAGATCCATCAGAAGGGCCCTAAGGCGTCTCAGCGGGCGGGCACGGCGCACGGGTCCGGCGGCGGTCTGACTACGCTGGACGGAGCAAGAGGGCGACGTCAGAACAGGAGCAGCACCGTGGCGGTACGAGCGGTCCGTGGGGCCGTCCAGCTGGAGCGGGACGAGGCCGGTCACATGGACGAGCAGGTCGGAGCACTGCTCACGGCCATCCTGGAGCGGAACGGGCTGACCGCCGACGACCTGATCAGCATCTGGTTCACGGCCACGCCCGACCTGCACAGCGACTTCCCGGCGGCCGCCGCGCGCAAGCTCGGCATCGTCGACGTGCCCCTGATCTGCGCCCAGGAACTGGACATCGCGGGCGCCATGCCCAGGGTCGTACGGATCCTGGCGCACGTCGAGTCCGAGCGGCCCCGCGCCGAGATCAACCACGTCTACCTCGGGGCGGCGGCCGCCCTGCGCAAGGACATCGCCCAGTGAGAACCGCGCTCGTCATCGGTACCGGCCTGATCGGTACCTCCGCCGCGCTCGCCCTTTCCCAGCGGGGCGTCGTCGTCCACCTCGCCGACCACGACCCCGAGCAGGCCCGCACCGCGGCCGCGCTCGGCGCGGGCACCGACGAGGCGCCCGCCGGCCCCGTCGACCTGGCGATCGTCGCCGCCCCGCCCGCCCATGTGGCGTCCGTCCTCGCGGACGCCATGGGCAGGGGCGTGGCCCGCGGCTACATCGACGTGGCCAGCGTCAAGGGCGGCCCGCGCCGCGAGCTGGAGGCGCGCGGCCTGGACCTGTCGTCCTACATCGGCACGCACCCCATGTCCGGCCGGGAGAAGTCCGGCCCGCTGGCGGCCACCGCCGACCTCTTCGAGGGCCGCCCCTGGGTGCTCACCCCGACCCGGGACACCGACACCGAGGTGCTGAACCTCGCCCTGGAGCTGGTCTCGCACTGCCGCGCCGTCCCGGTCGTCATGGACGCCGACGCCCACGACCGCGCCGTGGCCCTGGTCTCCCACATGCCCCACCTGGTCTCCAGCATGGTCGCCGCCCGACTGGAGCACGCCGAGGAAGCGGCCGTACGCCTGTGCGGGCAGGGCATCCGCGACGTGACCCGGATCGCCGCCTCCGACCCCCGGATGTGGATCGACATCCTCTCCGCGAACCCCGGCCCGGTCGCCGACCTGCTCGCCGACGTCTCCGCCGACCTCGACGAGACGGTCCGCGCGCTGCGCGCCCTGCAGTCCCCGGACGAGTCCGAGCGGCGCGAGGGCGGCGCCGGCATCGAGGACGTGCTGCGCCGCGGCAACGCGGGCCAGGTCCGGGTGCCCGGCAAGCACGGCTCGGCGCCGCGGGCCTACGAGGTCGTGGCGGTGCTCATCGACGACCAGCCCGGCCAGCTGGCCCGGATCTTCGCGGACGCCGGCGCGGCCGGGGTCAACGTCGAGGACGTGCGGATCGAGCACGCGACCGGTCAGCAGGCCGGTCACGTCCAGCTGTGGGTCGAGCCGAAGGCGGTGCCGGTGCTCACGTCGGCGCTGCGGGACCGTGGCTGGGCGCTGCGGCAGTAGACGACAGGACCTGCGCTGATTTTGGCGGTCCCGGGGGCCGGTAACCTTGTGCGGGGCGCACTGGCGTCCCGCACACCACCCACCACCTGCACCCGGAAGGTGTCCCCCCGTGGAAAACGGCGCCGCAAAGCCCGTGATTGTCGCGATCGACGGCCCCTCGGGCACCGGCAAGTCGAGCACGTCCAAGGCCGTGGCCGCGCAGCTGGGCCTCAGCTACCTGGACACCGGCGCCCAGTACCGGGCGATCACCTGGTGGATGGTGAACAACGGCATCGACCTCACCGACCCCACGGCGATCGCCGCGGTGGCCGGCAAGCCGGAGATCGTCTCCGGCACCGACCCGGCCCACCCGACGATCACGGTCGACGGCGTCGACGTCTCCGGCCCGATCCGCACCCAGGACGTCACCTCCAAGGTGAGCGCGGTCAGCGCGGTGCCCGAGGTACGCACCCGGATCACCGAGCTCCAGCGTTCCCTGGCCTCCTCCGCCGAGGCCGGGATCGTCGTCGAAGGCCGGGACATCGGCACCACCGTGCTGCCCGACGCCGACCTGAAGGTCTTCCTCACCGCCTCCGCCGAGGCGCGTGCCGCCCGCCGCAGCGGCGAACTGAAGGGCGCCGACGTCAACGCCACCCGCGAGGCCCTGCTCCAGCGGGACGCGGCCGACTCGACCCGCAAGACCTCGCCGCTCGCCAAGGCGGGCGACGCGGTCGAGGTGGACACCACCGAGCTGACGCTGGCCCAGGTCATAGAGTGTGTCGTCACCCTCGTCGAGGAGAAGCGGGCCGGGAAGTGAGCCTTCCGTCGCAGCGGGGCGCCGAGACCGGGCGGCGCATCGGGGTCGGCCTCATGTACGGGCTGTGGAAGCCGCGCGTGCTCGGCGCCTGGAAGATGCCCGCGCAGGGCCCGGCGATCCTCGCCGTGAACCACTCCCACAACATCGACGGACCGATGGTGATGGGCGTGTCGCCGCGGCCGACGCACTTCCTCATCAAGAAGGAGGCGTTCGTCGGCCCGCTCGACCCGTTCCTGACCCGGATCGGCCAGCTGAAGGTGGACCGCCGGTCCACCGACCGCACGGCGGTCACCCGGGCGCTCGGCGTCCTGGAGGCCGGGGGAGTGCTCGGGATCTTCCCCGAGGGCAGCCGGGGCGACGGCGACTTCGCCGCGCTGCGCGCGGGCCTCGCCTACTTCGCGGTGCGCTCCGGGGCGCCCGTCGTGCCGGTGGCCGTCCTGGGAAGTTCCGAGCGGCAGGGACGGTTGGTAAAGGGGCTGCCGCCGCTGCGCTCCCGCGTCGACGTCGTCTTCGGCGACCCGTTCGAGGCGGGCGACGGCACCGGCCGCCGCACCCGCAAGGCCCTGGACGAGGCCACCGAGCGCATCCAGAAGCAGCTCACCGGCCACCTGGAAAACGCCAGGCGTCTGACCGGACGCCAGGCGACACTGAGTAGTGGATCCGCCCGGTAAGGGCTGTTCCACCGATCACCACGATGAACGACGAGGTACGGACTTCATGAACGACCACAGCCAGCCCGGCGACTCGGCTGCGCACGAGTACGACCACGGGGCGCTCGGCGACGCCGAGTACGCGGAGTTCATGGAGCTCGCCGCCGAAGAGGGCTTCGACATCGAGGACGTCGAGGGCGCCATCGAGGCGGCGGGCCACGGACCGCTCCCCGTCCTGGCCGTCGTCGGCCGCCCGAACGTCGGCAAGTCGACACTCGTGAACCGCATCATCGGCCGCCGTGAGGCCGTCGTCGAGGACAAGCCCGGCGTCACCCGCGACCGGGTGACCTACGAGGCCGAGTGGGCGGGCCGCCGCTTCAAGGTCGTCGACACCGGCGGCTGGGAGCAGGACGTCCTCGGCATCGACGCCTCCGTGGCCGCCCAGGCGGAGTACGCGATCGAGGCGGCCGACGCGGTCGTGTTCGTCGTCGACGCCAAGGTCGGCGCCACCGACACCGACGAGGCGGTCGTACGCCTGCTGCGCAAGGCCGGCAAGCCCGTCGTGCTGGCCGCCAACAAAGTCGACGGCCCGAGCGGCGAGGCCGACGCGGCCTACCTCTGGTCCCTGGGCCTCGGCGAGCCCCACCCGGTCTCCGCGCTGCACGGCCGCGGCACCGGCGACATGCTGGACGCCGTCCTGGAGGCGCTGCCCGAGGCACCCGAGCAGACCTTCGGCGGGGCCGGGGTCGGCGGCCCCCGCCGGATCGCCCTCATCGGCCGTCCGAACGTCGGCAAGTCCTCCCTCCTCAACAAGGTGGCGGGCGAGGAGCGCGTCGTCGTCAACGAACTCGCCGGCACCACTCGCGACCCCGTCGACGAGCTGATCGAACTCGGCGGAGTCACCTGGAAGTTCGTCGACACCGCGGGTATCCGCAAGCGCGTCCACCTCCAGCAGGGCGCCGACTACTACGCCTCGCTGCGCACCGCGGCGGCGGTGGAGAAGGCCGAGCTCGCGGTCATCCTGATCGACGCCTCCGAGTCCATCTCGGTGCAGGACCAGCGCATCGTCACCATGGCCGTCGAGGCGGGCCGCGCGGTCGTCCTCGCCTTCAACAAGTGGGACACCCTCGACGAGGAGCGCCGCTACTACCTGGAGCGCGAAATCGAGACCGAGCTCGGCCAGGTCGCCTGGGCGCCTCGCGTCAACGTCTCCGCGCGCACCGGACGCCACATGGAGAAGCTGGTCCCCGCGATCGAGACCGCCCTGGCCGGCTGGGAGACCCGCGTGCCGACCGGCCGTCTCAACGCCTTCCTCGGCGAGCTGGTCTCCGCCCACCCGCACCCGGTGCGGGGCGGGAAGCAGCCGCGCATCCTGTTCGGCACCCAGGCCGGCACCAAGCCGCCGCGGTTCGTCCTGTTCGCCTCCGGGTTCATCGAGGCGGGCTACCGCCGCTTCATCGAACGCCGGCTGCGCGAGGAGTTCGGCTTCGAGGGCACGCCGATCCACATCTCCGTGCGGGTACGCGAGAAGCGCGGCGCGACACGGTCTGGGTCGCCGCCTCCTGGTACCGGCCGGGCGGACAGCACAGCCCGGAGGAGATCGCCCGGCAGTACCTGTCGATGGTGCTGG
>NZ_JBEYJU010000212.1:0-4679 GCF_040703965.1 Streptomyces sp. NPDC006655
ACGCCGACCAGGCAACGACCGAACAAGTGAACCTGAAACCACGTCAAACCGCCCTGACCGGCTAGTCAGCCGCCCCGCACAGCGGGGGAACCTCACGGCCAAGTGCTGCTGATCCCCTGCGAGTACATCGATAGCGCGACCGGAGTAACAGCAGTCCAGCACGACGGCTTTAACCCGGGCGGGGCTGTCACGTAGAACGCTCCGGATCTTGGAGTACTCCAGTCCGGTAACGTCCGGTTCGTCAGCGATGGTGTCGCTCACGGCGAGTACGAGCTCCCCGTTGGTGGTGACGGTGCCGTGGCCCACGAAGTACAGCAGCAACACACCGTTGGTGTTCTGAGCATGGCGACGCAGGTCGCTCATTACCCGACGGCAGTCGACCGGATCGGGGATGGCAGTGACCTGGTCGTCGGGCCAGCCGCCCAACTCCTCGTCGACGAGCATCCGGTGCACGCCCTGCAGGCTCTTCCCCGCGGCAGGAACGGACGGGAAAGATGGATCCTGGTAGGTGGAAACGCCGATGAGCACGGCACGGGAGCCGGACCGGTCGATTCGATCAGTTCCCGGGGGCATCGTCGCCGTCCAGCACCCGGCTGATCAAAGCCATGGGATCGCTGACGCGCCGGGCATCGACCTCGACCGTGCGGCCATTGGCGGTCAGGGTCACCTTGACGTCTGAACGCCGAGTACGCAGCCACGCGGACAGTGACTGGGCCAACGCCGCACCGACACCGCCGGAGCCGACAGCAACGCTGATCACGTCAAGCCCGCTGCCGAGTTCCGTCTCTGCAATATCTCTGCGCATGACCTGGACTGCGCCCTCCAGCTCGCGCTCCGTGCGGAGCCAGCCGACAAGCGCGGTCAACTCCCCAATCTCGTCGCCACCCTTGATGCCGATCACAGCGTCCATGACCGTCATCATTTCAGGCTGGTCGTCAACTGACAGGGAGTTGGACTACGGCTCTCCACGGGGCGGTGAAAAGCCGTGAGGGGCGAGGTCAGGTCGTTGACCCCGGGGCGGCGAGGCGGACTTCGAGGTCGGCGATGCGCGGGTCTTGGAAGCGGAGGTTGGAGCGGGCGGCCTTGAGCCGTTCGCCGAGGGTGCGGTTGTCGACGGTGAGCTGCCGGGACCCGTTGCTTGAGGGTGGTGTTCTCTATGGTGATCCGCTGGATGGCCTCTTGTCCTGTGCAGCGTCGACGAGGTCGGCGGCGCGGAAGGCCGTGGACGGCTCGCCGCCCGGGGCTGGCTGCACAAGCGGGGCGACGGGCGGTTCACGGTACGTCCGTAGGCGCGCGGGGCGGGCCCGTGACTGACGGGCCCCCGGCGGCAATGGGGATCGTCCTCCTGCTAGTGGCTTGGCTCGGACTGTCGACCGCGTCATTGGTTCGCCGTCTCGGTGCCCGTCATTCTGCCTCCAGGTGTGATCTCGACGGTGGCCGTGAGGGCGTCCTGGAGTGTTCGCACGCCTGCGAGCATGGGCGGGGGCGCCTTTCACCCCGCGTGTCTCCCCGCTCTACCCGCCGTGGCCCGTCGCCTTGCCCGCCACGGCGGCGGCCGCGCGGACGAAGGCGGCCAGGGCTGGGGAGGTGGCGTGCTCGGGCCAGGCGAGGGCGAGCGTGGTGGGCTCGGCATCATCGACTGGGACAGCGACCAGGTCGTCGCGGAGCTGGCCGCGGATGGAGGAGGGGAGGACGGCGACCATGCGGCGCAAGGCGATGAGGTGGAGAAGCTGCCCAAGGTCGTGGACCTCGGGTCCGTGTGAGCCACCGTCAGGTGCGCCCGGCCAGCGCGGCAGGGGCTCCCCGGCGAGGTCGTTCAGGCAGACCCGGGTACGGCCCGCGAGGCGATGCGAACTCGGCATCACGAGAAGTTGAGTCTCGGTCAGGAGGTCCTGGGTGTCCAGGCCGGTGAGGTCGTGGTGGGGGCGGTGAAGCAGGGCGGCGTCGGCATGGCCCTCCCGCAGGAGGATCTCTCGCTCGCCGAAGCTGCACACCAGCTCGACCGGCAGCGCACCCGGCTCAGCCTGATAGGCGTCGAGGATCGCTGGCAGCAGGCCACCGTCGCCGCCCGGCTTGATGACCAGGACCAGACGCGGGTCGGCGCGGCCGGCCCGCCGGGTGCGGCGCGCCGCAGCCGACGCGGCGTCGAGCACCGTACGGCTCTCGCGGAGCAGGACGGCCCCCGCCTCGGTCAGTGCGACCCGGCGACTGCCACGTTCCAACAGTGCTACGCCGAGTCGTCGTTCGAGCTGCTGAATGGCGCGGGAGAGCGGCGGCTGGGCCATCCCTAGCCGGGCGGCCGCCCGACCGAAGTGCAGTTCTTCGGCGACAGCGGTGAAGTAGACGAGCTCGCGGACCTCCAGTCTTTCCATACCCGCACGGTATCGCTGCGTACCTGATCGGTGTTGGAACTCCCGGCTACCCCCGTGGTGGGCTGAACACATGACAGAAACCACGACTGCCCTGGTCACCGGTGCCAACAAGGGCATCGGGCGCGAGGTCGCAGCGCGGCTCGCCTCGCTCGGCACGAACGTCCTGCTGGCCTCGCGCGACCCGCACCGCGGTGCGGCAGCCGCAGCCAACCTGGGCCCGCGGGTGTACCCGGTCACCCTGGACGTCACCGACCGCGCCAGCGTCCTGTCCGCCGCCCGCTGGATCGAGGAGCGCTTTGGCCGGCTGGACATCCTGGTCAACAACGCCGGCATCTCTGGCGATCTCGCCGCCCAGAGCCCTGGCAGTGTCGAACTGGCCGCTGTACGCGAGGTGTTCGAGACCAACGTGTTCGGCGTGATCAGCGTGACCACCACGATGCTGCCGCTGCTCGCCCGCTCCCCCGCCGCCCGGATCGTCAATGTCAGCAGCGGACTGGGCTCCCTCACCCGGATGACCGATCCCGAGGACTACTTCACAACCCGCCCCCCCTTGGCCGCGTACGTCCCGTCCAAGACCGCACTCAACTCGCTGACCGTGCAGTACGCCAAGGAACTGCGCAGCCGCAACATCCTGGTCAACGCCGCCGATCCGGGGCCGTGTGCGACCGACCTCACCACCGCGTTCCCCGGCCTCACCCGCACCGCGGCCGACGGCGCGGCCGTGGTCGTCCGGCTCGCCACGCTGCCCGATGACGGGCCGACCGGCGGCTTCTTCGACGAGCACGGCCCGGTTCCCTGGTGAGCTGCCTGTCAGGGAACCGAGGGACGGGGTGGCGGGGGGGCAGCCCAGACGGGGTGGCGGGGGCAGCCCAGACGGGGTGGCGGGGGTCAGCCCGGACGGGATGGGCGAGCCCGAGACCGCGCCGGCGCCCGACGGGCCGCAGCGCCCGGGTTACCCGCCGGACCGCCCCGGCAACAGCCGACGGAAGGGCAGCGGACCGTCAGGCAGCCTTGACCGGGTACTCGGTCCAGGTGCGGACGGGTGAGTCGGGGGCAAAGCTGGTCTTCGGTTCGGCGCGGGCCTTTCGCCAGCGCACGTAGGTGCCGACGGCGGCGTTCCGTTCGCCATGGCTGCAATGGTCGGTGCCGTCGAGGGCGAAGTAGCGCAGGGCGGCGAACTCGGACTCGATCCAGTCCGGCCACGATCCGCAGGCCGGCAGGAAGACCAGCTCGATGTCGTTCGCCGCGGCCCACGCGCGGACGTTCGGATGCTTGGGAGGGCAGAAGTCGTCCAGGACGACGTAGAGCTTCTCGCCGGGCCAGCGGATGCGCAGGGACTTGAGCAGGGAAGGGACTTGAGCAGGGACAGGAACTCGCACCACCGTTTGCGGGGCCGGATGCGGCAGTACATCTTGCCGGCGGCCAGGTCGAGGACGGCAAGCATGTGCATCACGCCGTCGCAGCGGTTGCAGGTGGCCCGCAGACGACGTGGTGAGCGGTGCGGGCGCCATGCCTTGCCTTTGCGGGGCATGAGGTTGAGCGGCCCGAACTCGTCCACACAGGCCACCCGGCCGCCGGTAGGCGGGGAGTCGTAGAGCGCCAGGATGCGGTGCATCCCGGCGATGAAAACTGGGTCGTTCGAGGACTTCCAGGTCGTGCTGGTCTGCCAGGAGACCCTGCCCTCGCGGAGTATCCGCCGCAGTGTCTCGCGGCAGACGGCGGGGACCACGTTCTGCTTGACCAGGTGTTCGGCGAGCTTGGTCAGGCCCCAGGTGGAGAACGCGGAGATCTTCCAGTCGGCGGGGGACGTCCGGGCGATCAGGCAGATGTGCTCACGCACCTGGCTGCTGATCGTCCTGGGGCGACCCCCGCTCCACTTTGGGTCCAGCGCCTCGAACCCCTGCTCGTTGAAGGCGTGGATGACGTCACCCACTTAGCCGACGCTGACCTGCATCAACGAGGTGATGTCCGCAACCGACTGCCCCTGGCGCGGACATCATCACCACGATCGCCCGCCGCAGCCGCACCGCATCCTTCGCGCTCCGGCCGATCCGCCGCAGCCGACGCCCTTCCTCCATGCTTACCGGCCGGACGATCACCCCGCACGACGCCCCACGACCACCTCCACCATCACCACGTGGAAGCAGCCTGCCGCGCAACGAACGGAAGATCAATTACCCGACCAAGGATCCCAGCCGAGCCACTAGAGCACTACTGACTTCGGCTCATTAGGGTGACGCCGGGTCGTCGAGGGTCAGGCCGGTGCCCGCTATGAAGCCGTCGAGCGTGTCGGGCCGGTACTGAAGT
>NZ_JBEYJU010000213.1:0-4615 GCF_040703965.1 Streptomyces sp. NPDC006655
GCCCGCTTCCACTGGTCGCTTCGAGGTCTGGCTCCGCCACATGACCCGCCACCCCGCACGCCGATCGCACGCACCGAACGCCGCTCCTTCTTCCACGGAGATCCATCAGAAGGGCCCTAGCGTCTGGGGCATGCGGATTCGAATCGTCGATGCCTTTGCCGAGCGGGTCTTCGCCGGGAACCCGGCCGGGGTCGTCCTGCTGGACGCCTTCCCCGGCGACGGCTGGATGCAGAACGTCGCCATGGAGGTGAACCACGCCGAGACCGCCTTCGCGCACCGGTTGCCCGAGAACGCGGACGCCGACTGGGCGCTGCGGTGGTTCACCCCCGTCACGGAGGTCGCGATGTGCGGTCACGCCACGCTCGCCACCGCCCACGTGCTGAGTACGACCGGGGCGCACCCGGGACCCGTGCGCTTCGCCACCCGAAGCGGCGTGCTGATCGCGACCCCCGGCGCGGACGGGTCGATCACCCTGGACTTCCCCACCGCACCGCTCACCCGCGTCGACGCACCCGACGGGGTCGCCGAGGCGCTCGGCTCCGAGCCGGTCGCCGTGTTCGACACCGGCCCGAACGTCGGGGACCTGCTCGTGGAACTCGCCGACGAGAAGACGGTGCTGGGGCTCTCCCCCGATCACCGGGCCCTCGGCGCCTACTCCCAGCGCGGGATCATCGCCACCGCACGGGCCGAGGACCCGGCCGGGGGCTACGACTACGTCTCCCGCTGCTTCTTCCCCAACGTCGGCATCGACGAGGACCCGGTGACCGGGAGCGCGCACACCGCCCTCGCGCCGCACTGGTCGGCCCGGCTCGGCAGCGACGATCTGACCGGGCTGCAGGCCTCCCGCCGTACCGGACTCGTCCGCACCGGCCTGCGCGGTGACCGCGTCCTGCTCACCGGGCGCGCGGTCACCGTCATCGACGGGGAACTGCTCACGCCGTAGGCAGCCAGCCCACCTTGCCGGCGAGCAGCGCGTAACCGACGAACGCGCCGATGTCGAGCAGCGAGTGCGCCACCACCAGGGGGCCGACCCGGCCCCACCGCCGGTACAGGTAGACGAAGACGACGCCCATCACCATGTTGCCGACGAAGCCGCCGATCCCCTGGTACAGGTGGTACGACCCGCGCAGTACGGCGCTGGCCACCAGGGCGGTACCGGCGGTCCACCCCAACTGGTCCAGGCGGCGCAGCAGATAGCCGACGACGATGACCTCTTCGAGGATGGCGTTCTGCATCGCGGAGAGGATCAGTACGGGGTACTTCCACCACACCCCGGGCAGCGCCTCGGGCACCACTGTGAGGTTGAACCCGAGTCCGCGTGCGGCCAGGTAGAAGGCGATTCCGGTGCTGCCGATCACCGCCGCGACGCCCGCGCCGCGCCCGAGGTCGGGCCAGGGGCGGGTGCGGTCGAAGCCGAGGGTGCGCAGGCTCGCGCCCTCGCGGAGCAGCAGGTGGGCCACCAGGAGGACGGGGACCAGCGCGCTGGCGATGCCGAACAGCTGCCAGGCGAGGTCCAGCCAGGGGCGGCCGGGCGCGGCGGACGCGTTGAGGGTCGCCGCCTGGTCCTTGAGCCCGCCCGGTTTGGTGACCGACCCGATGAAGCTGATCAGGGCCGACACGCCGCTCGCCCCGAGCGACAGCCCCAGAACCAGCAGCGTCTCGTCCCTGAACATGCGCTGCGAGGGCCGTTCCACGGGGTAAGAACCGGCCACCGAACCCGCCTCCACCTGCACACCTGCCTCCAGTCGAGCAAACCCCACGCCGTGGGTCGTCACAGCTTGCCCGATGGAGACCGCTCAGACACGGGCGGCCCCCCTGGAGGAAGGGGGCCCGCTGCGGAGAGCGGGCCCGTCACGGCGTCCCCGTGCCGCTCACCCCATCAGCACCGGTTCCAATAACCCCACCGGCCACGTGTGCACGGGCTCCCCCGCGTTCATCAGCTCCGCATAGCGCCGCGTCACCCCGGCCAGCGCCACATCCCTCGGCACCCCCCGCTCCAGCGCCCGGTGGAAGGTCGCCGCCTGCCAGGAGGCCCCGTTGACCCGCCGCCGGCACCGCTCCTCGATCACGCCCAGGTAGAAGTCCCGGTCGGCCGGCTCCACCCCCCACCCGTCGAGCCCCGACGCCGCCAGCGGCAGCAACTCGTCGCGGACCAGGGTGACCGCGTCCACCTCTGCCGTACCGCCGCCGTACCGCGCCCGCCTCGGCCAGACCAGCCGGGCGTCGATCCCGTCCCGGCACGCCGCGTCGAAGTTCGCCTCGGCGACGGAGAACGGCATCCGCGTCCACACCGGGCGGGACTCCTCGGCGAGCGCACGGACCAGACCGTAGTAGAACGCCGCGTTGGCGACGACGTCGGTGATGGTGGGGCCGGCCGGCAGGACCCGGTTCTCGACCCGGAGGTGGGGGACGCCGTCGGCGACGTCGTAGACGGGCCGGTTCCAGCGGTACACCGTGCCGTTGTGCAGGACGAGTTCGGCGAGCTTGGGCACCCCGCCCGCGTCGAGCACGGCCAGCGGGTCCTCCTCGTCGCAGATCGGCAGGAGCGGCGGGAAGAAGCGCAGGTTCTCCTCGAACAGTTCGTACGCGGAGCCGATCCAGCGTTCACCGAACCAGGTGCGCGGACGTACGCCCTGTGCCTGGAGTTCGGGCGGGCGGGTGTCGGTGGCCTGGAGGAACAGCGGGGGCCGGGACTCCCGCCACAGTTCGCGGCCGAAGAGGAAGGGGGAGTTGGCGCCCACGGCGATCTGCGGGGCGACGGCCGCCTGCGCCGCGTTCCACACGTCTGCGAAACGCCCCGGGGTGACCTGGAGGTGCAGCTGCACGGACGTGCACGCGGCCTCCGGGACGATCGACTTGGAGGTGCACTCGAGATGCTCGACGCCCTCTATGTCGAGCCGGAAGTCCTCGCCGCGGGCGGCCACGATCTGGTCGTTGAGGAGGGTGTAACGGTCGACCTCGGAGAGGTTCGCGGAGACCAGGTCGTCCCGCTCCAGCGTCGGCAGGATGCCGATCATCACGATGCCGGCGTCCACCTCGCGCGCCTTGCGGTCCGCGTACGCGAGGGAGGTGCGGAGTTCCTCCGCGAGCCGGTCGAATACCCGGCCGCCGAGCCGGTGCGGAGCGATGTTGACTTCCAGGTTGAACATGGCGAGTTCTGTTTGGAAATCGCGGCTCGCGATGCGTTCGAGCACCTGGCTGTTCAGCATTCTCGGCATACCGTCCGCACCGGCGAGATTCAATTCGATCTCGACACCCATGAGGTTCTTGGGGCGGTCGAACCGCTTCTCCACCAGCAGTCGCTCCAGCCCCGACAGACAGTCCTGGAGCTTTTCGCGGTAGCGCTGGCGATCGGACAGGTCGAACCGGCCCGCCACGACCTTCTCCCCCATCGAAGTGTCCCTCCTCGAATGGGCGGACCGAGTTCCGGCCGCCGGTGTCCCGGGTCCAGGTGGGATGATGCCCAGCCCAGGCGATCGATAACGTCGCGCGCGCGACGGACACCCGCTACTCTGTTGGAATGTGTCCTGCGGCACATTCACGCGGCATGGGGCATCATGCAACTGCGTGTTCCCCGTTCTCCTCGTGAAAAACGCCGACGACATTCGGCCGACCGCGAGAGCCTCATATTCCGAGGTCAGCGGGGTTACGACAGGCGGTAAATCGGGAGGATTCCTCACGAATCAACGACCGAATTGCACCTTGTTCTGTTCTGCGGGACCGGCCGGTGAAACACCACCTGAACACGTGTCGTATAAACTCCGCGAACAAGGCAGAAGGCTGGCGCCCACGGTTCTGGTTCCTGCCGTCCGAGCGCGTGCGGCCGGCACCGTCCGCACCTCTTTTCACCGAACCGGGCCGCCGCCTCCCTGACCCCTGTGAGCTGACAGCGCCGTCCGCCCCCGCCCTCGCGCCACCGCGCCTGTCGAATGAGAGGCGACCCACCATGCCGTTGCTAGTCCCTCCTGCCCCCGCGCCCGCACTGCGTTCCGTCCTCACCGCCCTCGGTTCCCCCACCGCGGTCGACGAGGCCCGTACCCCCTCCCTGCGCACCGCCCAGGGACCCACGACCCCCGAACTGCCGTTGCCCGTGCACGTACTGGACCGGATCACTTCCGAGGGCATGTCCGCCACCCGGCTGGCCGGCTGGCGCTTCCTGATCCGCTGCGGCGGCCGGGCGGTGGCCGCGGCCGAGACGATGCTCACCCCCGACGGCTGGGCCTTCTCGCACTTCTTCGAGGGGCCCTACATCACCTCCACCGAAAGGGCCCTGCACCAGGCGGAGGCCCTGCCGCAGACGTACCAGCCGCGCCTGCTGTCCCTGCCCGGCCTGTACATGCTCACCCTGTGGCTGCACGGCGACCCCACGGCGGACGGTGCCGAAGGGCACCCGGCCGCCACCGACCTGCTCGTCCCGCTGGCACCCGCCCCGCCCGGCATCGCGGCCCACCGGCCGCACCTGGTGTCCGAACTCCTCCCGGTGCTCACCGACCGCGTCACCCCGGCCCCCCTGCTCATCACGCCGGCCTGAGCCGCCCTTCTCGTGCGAGCGGTGAATTGCTCGTACGAGCAATTCACCGCTCGCACGAGAAGAACTAGCCCCATCCGGCCATGG
>NZ_JBEYJU010000214.1:0-4552 GCF_040703965.1 Streptomyces sp. NPDC006655
CGCGGACGTTGCACTCGCCGCATGACCCCAGCAAGCCCCAATCACCCCAAACCCGACGGGGGTGCCTTGACGAAGGACATAGAGGCACCCCCCCGGCCGGGGGGGCCGGGACCGGTGGGGTGTCGTCTGCTGGTCGTCCGCGGGTGCGGGTGCACGGGGGGGCGTACCGGCCGGGCGGCGGAGTTGCGGGTCAGTGCGGGTCCGCGACCCAAGGTGGGGCCACCGGCGGTCGGTCCGGTCGGTCCAGTGCGTGGCGCCACTCCCGTACCGCCGCCTCCGACACCGGGCCGGTCCAGCCGCCGGGGCGGGCCGCGCCCCCGATGTGGAAGGCGTCGATCCCTGCCGCCAGCAGGTCGGGGACGTGATCGAGCCGTAGCCCTCCGCCCACCAGGAGGGTCTGCTCGTAGCCCGGTTCACCGCGTCGGCGTGCCTCCGCCAGCAGCGTGGGCAGGCCCTCGTCCACGCCCTCCGCGGCGCCCGCCGTGAGGTAGGTGTCCAGGCCGGGCAGGTCGGCGAGTTCCTTGCGCAGGGCGTCGCGGTCGGCGGCCCGGTCGATCGCGCGGTGGAAGGTCCAGCGGCAGCCCGCCAGCACCTCCGCCACCCGCTCCACCGCGCGCAGGTCCACCCCGCCGGCCGCGTCGAGGAACCCGAGCACGAACTGGTCGGCGCCCGCCGTGCGCAGTTCCCCGGCCACGTCCAGCAGACGGTCGACGTCCCCTGCCGCGAACCCGTCCGCCAGCCGCAGCATCACGCGCAGGTCGAGGTCGACGGCGGCCCTGATCGCGGCGAAGGTCCCGGGCGGCGGGGTCAGCCCGTCGGCGGCCATGTCGGTGACCAGTTCGAGGCGGTCCGCGCCTCCGGCCTGGGCGGCGACCGCGTCCTCGGCGTCGAGGGCGATCACCTCCAGGACTGCACGCGTGCTCATAGGGCCCCTTCCGTGGTGTTCCCCGTGTACCCATGCGACCGACCACAGGAGGTCTAGTCCAATCCAGGGTACGCGGGGAACACCGACGGCCGCGAGACCGCCTCCGGAGCCCGCCCGGGCCGCGGCGGTCAGCCGTACAGGTTCAGCTCCTCCGCTGCCGCCCCCGTCAGCTCGTACGAGGCCCCGTCCGCGGGCCGTCCGGTGTACAGCCGTACGAGCGTCGCCGCGTCCCCGATGAAACGGGCCGGGGTCCGGGTCCCGCTCGGCTCGCCCAGGTGCAGGGGCTCGTCCACGTCGTCCAGGTCGGCCTGCAACCGCAGGTGTCCCCGCTGCCGGGTCACCCGGGCCAGCAGCGAGAGGGCGTGCGGCAGGCCCGCGCCCGCGTACGCCTCCGGCTCCCCGAGGGTGTCGCGGACATCACCGGCATGCACCCACTCCCCGAGGGCGACCCGGTCCAGCACGCCGTCCGCCCGCCCCGCGATCACCTCCCCGGCCTCGGTCATGCCACGCTCCAGTTCGTCCAGCACGCGCGCGTGGGACCAGTCGGCGCGCTCCGCGATGTCCCGGTCGTTCGACGCGGGCGAGAACACCCCCTCCTCGAAACGGCCGTCCACCACCCGCATCAGGGCGGCGGAGCAGTGCGCGAGCACATCCCGCACCGTCCACCCCGGACACGCGGCGGTCGGCAGCGCGAAGTCCGCGTCGGGCCGGGCGCGCAGCAGCGGGATCAGGGTGTCGCGCTCGACGGTGAGGAGACGTCCGGGCAACTGGGGATCACGTTCCTCGGCAACAGTCATGCCTCCCACGCTAGGGCGATGTCCGTGGTGCGCGGGAGAATGAACGCATGGCCGATCTCGACGACCTGCGTTCCCGCTGGCTGCGCGCGCTGCGCACGACAGGGGAGGAGGACGCCCGCCGCCCCGACCCCTCCCGTTACGCCGACGCCCTGCTGGACCGCTGGCAGGAGCCGCAGCGCCGGTACCACACGCCGGCCCACCTCACCGCGGTCCTCGACCACATCGACACGCTGGAGGAGTACGCGGACGACCCGGACCTGGTCCGGCTCGCCGCCTGGTTCCACGACGCGGTGTACGCGCCGGACCGCTCGGAGAACGAGGAGCGCTCGGCCCGCCTCGCCGAGCGCGCCCTCCCCGAGGCCGGGCTCTCCGCGTCCGCGACCGCCGAGGTGGCCCGCCTGGTCCGGCTCACCGTGACCCACGACCCGGCCCCCGGCGACCGCAACGGCGAGGTGCTGTGCGACGCCGACCTGGCGATCCTCGCCGCCCCGCCCGCCGCGTACGCGGCCTACACCGCCGAAGTGCGCGAGGAGTACCACTTCGTGCCCAACGACGCCTTCCGGGCGGGCCGTTCCGCGGTCCTGCGCCAACTCCTGGACCTGCCGTCGCTGTTCAGAACCCCGTACGCACGCAGCAGATGGGAGCCGACCGCCCGCTACAACCTCGCCGCCGAGCTGGAAATGCTGTCGACCGCCGAGGACCCCGCGTCCTAGGGTGCGGCCCATGCGTGCAATGGGCGGGGATCAGGTGACGGAGGCCGTCGCGGACTGTGTGGCGACCCTGGGGACGGTGGTCGACCGGGACTGGGAAGGGGTGACGGCGGGGCGGCTGGAGTGGAGTTGCCGCGAGACGGCCGTCCACGTCGCCGACGACCTCATCGGCTACGCCGCCAACCTGGTGGGGGACGCCCAGGACGACTACGTGCCCTTCGAGATCAGCCTCGAAGAGGGCACCGACAACTCCGGCGTCCTGCACGTCGTCCGGGCCACCGGCGCCCTGCTCGCCGCCGCCGTCCGCACCGCGCCGCGCGGGGCCCGCGCCTTCCACCCGTACCCCTTCCGCAGCGCCGACCGCGTGGGATTCGCCGCGATGGGGGTCGCCGAGGTGCTGCTGCACACGCACGACATGGCGCAGGGCCTGGAGATCCCCTACCGCCCCGCCGAGGAACTCGCCGAGTTCGTCCTCACCTTCCTCTTCCCGCACGTCCAGCCCGGCCCGACGCCCTGGGAGACCCTCCTGTGGGCCACCGGCCGCGGCGAACTGCCCGGCCGCGCCCCCGTCACCGAGTGGCGCTGGCGCAACAACCTCGTCCTCGCCGCCGCCCGCCTCGACCTCGTCGGCATCCGCCCCGCCGAGGCCCGCGACCTGCGCCTCGGCGGCGACGGCGGCTTCGAGTGGATCGAGGGCGGCCCCTACGAGGGCACCAGGGACGCGGCGGGCTTCCTGCTGAAGGCGTACGAAACAGGCGTGCACCGGCCCGAGTTCGGGGTTTTCGCCCTGGTCCGCCGCGAGGACGGCCGCGCGGTCGGCGGTCTCGGCTTCCACTCCGCGCCGGACGAGGAGGGCCGCGTCGAGATCGGCTACGACCTGGTGGAGGCCGCCCGCGGCCACGGCTACGCGACCGAGGCACTCCGCGCCCTGGCCGACTGGGCGCTGGCCCGCGACGACGTGAACTCCCTGTTCGCGACCACCGACCCCGCCAACGCCGCCTCCCAGGCGGTGCTCGCCCGAGCCGGCTTCACCAAGGTGAGCGAGGACGGCGAGGGACCGGCCTTCGAACTGCGCGCCGGCCGGTGACCGTCCTGACCGTCACCGGGGTGCGTCGCTCTTGCGCCTGCGCAGCCCCGCCCCGTGCAGCAGCCGTACCACCTCGCGGCTGCTGACCTCCACGGCGCCGGCGCGCACCGCGTCGGCGTAGCGGTGCGCGGGGATGTCGTAGTGGTCGCGTTCGAAGGCGCGGCGCGGGACGGACAGGTGCTCGGCGAAGACGTGCAGTTCGGCGTAGGAGACGTCGCTGACGAGGTGGGACCACATCCGGCCGTGGCCCGGCCAGTCCGGCGGGTCGATGTACACCGTCACGAGGACGCCGCCCCGCCCGTGGCGTGCGCCAGGGAGCCGATGGAGGCGACCTTGACGCCCGCCTTGTGGCACACCCAGTGCGGGTCGGGGCCGAGCTCCGGTTCGACGTCCAGCGCATGCGGGTCGCCCGAGCCGCACACCGGGCACAGCGGCCAGCGGCCGTACCGCTCCAGCAGCGCGTCCTGCACGTCCTGGGCGACCAGCCCCGCCACGTACCCCGCGCCCTCGGGCCACTGCTCGACCCACCAGCGCCGCTGTACGACCGAGTCCTCGACCAGCGAGACCACGTCCGCCTGGGCCACGTCGCCCGCGACGAGATCGGCGAGCACCAGGGCGCGGGCGGCGTGCAACGTCTGTTCCAGGGGGCTTACCGGGTCCATGGTCCCATTGTGCGGGGTCTTGACCGGGAGCCCGAGTCGAAAATAGTTTTCAAAGGTGAACGAGGACGCGGAGGAAACTTTCACCGAGGACGCTGTACGCCGACCACGTGCTCACCACCTCGACCTCGCGGGAGAGTGAACTTCGGCCCGCGGCCATGTCCTCGCGGACGAGTCAGCTGCTCGTGGTGGATTGTCTGTTCGTAGGGGTGGCGCAGCGGACGTACGAGGCGGCGGCACCGGCGTTGGCGGCGTCGTACGAGGCGCTCGCTCATCGGCACCGCTAGGGCCCTTCTGATGGATCTCCGTGGAAGAAGGAGCGGCGTTCGGTGCGTGCGATCGGCGTGCGGGGTGGCGGGTCATGTGGCGGAGCC
>NZ_JBEYJU010000215.1:0-4515 GCF_040703965.1 Streptomyces sp. NPDC006655
CTCGACAAGTCCTATCGTTCCAGGTCAGGAGCACTTCTCGCGTTTGTGATCAAGCCTCGGACAGATCACCTCACGAAAGCCCGAGGCTAAGCGGGGTGGCGACGCGGCGTGGCTCAGGCGAGCAGGCCCAGGGCGCTGTACCAAAGGGGTCCCGGGTTGAGCCGGTCACCGTGGAGCTTCGACATCTCCTCGAAGAACTCCAGCGGCTCCGGCTTGCCGGCCAGGAGCCGGATCGCGTCGCGCAGGTACTGCCGGGTCTCGTCCAGGATCTTCGGGTCGTCGGGCAGGTCTGCCTTCTTGTGGCCGGCGACCACGTGGCGCGGTTCGAGTGCGGCGAGCCGGTCGATGCCGTCCAGCCACGCCTGAAGGCCGCCGTCACCGCCTTCGAGCATCATCAGGTGCACGCCGTTGTAGACCACGTCCCCGGCGACGACGAGACCGATCGACGGCACGTGCAGGACGCTGGAGTCGTCGGTGTCGGTGTGACCGGTCTCGACGGCCCGGAGGACTCGGCCCTCCAGCCGGAATCCCTCGGTCGGCACGGGCACGGCGAGGACCGGGGTGTTCTCCGGGACCCCGGGGAAGGTCTTCGCGAACCCCTTGTCCTTGCTCTCCAGTTGGCTGCGCATCTGCCGGATGGTGCCCTCGGTGGCGTACACCACGCTGTCGGCGTCGCCGAACCGTTCCAGCAGCGTCGCGGTGCCGAACCAGTGGTCGGGGTGGCCGTGGGTGACGTAGACGAACGCCAGACGCTTGCCTGAGCGCGCCAAGCCCTCGGCGACCTGCGAGATCTGGGTGTGAGTCAGCGGCGGGTCCACCAGGACCGCGTCGCGTTCTCCGGTGATCAGGGTGGATGAGATCGGCGAGGACACGATCCCGTCGCCGTTCGGCAGCTGAAGATCGATCTTCCGGGGAACGCCGTCAGAGACGAGGACTTCGTAGGACAGTTCGGGCATCTCGATACTTCTCTCGTGGTAGGGGCTGCCCCCGCGAATGAGCGGCGGTTTGCCTGGCGAGGGTGAGCACTATTGATGAGTGGATCTACATCCCACACGCTGGAAACCCGTGGCGCACGTTGCCGGCGTGCACGCGGTGGTCTGGAGAGTTCCGGCAGGTCAGGCCAGGCGCCGGGTTGTCATCGTCCCCGGCGGAATGGCCCTTGCCCGCTGCCGGTAGTACTCGACCATCAGGCCCCCGGGGATGCCGGAGGAACCGGCCCGGACCCGGGTCAGCGGTGCCATGACGATGCGGTTGGCGAGCTCGATTTTCCCTAGGGAGACGGGGAGAAAAGTGAGTGAACGGGCGAAACTTCTGAAGTGTTGACGGTCATGGGATTCTTTCTTTCTGCGATACGGAGGAAAACGGGGTGAAGGTCTGCGGGGCAGGGGGTCCGCGCTGTCCCGGTGGATCGGGGTGTGGGTGGTGTGGGTGGTGTGGGCGGCGAACGCGGTGAGAGCCGCATGCCGTCGGCGTCGACGCCGGTGTTGACGCCGGTTCAAGCGCAACTGCCCGCTGGAGTCGGTACGGATGGGCCAAGCTGCGTTCCATGCGGCCGCGTTGAGGGCCGACGGGAGTCAGGGAGGACGGGACGAGGGTGGAGGCCCGGCTCACCGCGCCTCTCGCAGCACCCCCACCAACACCGCCGCCACCACGGCCAGCCCCGCCGACACCCCGATCGCCACATCCGCACCGCGCGCAAGCCCCCCGCCCGCCGATGTCGAAATCGCGATGGTCAGGGCCACCCCGGCGCAGGAGCCGATGTAGCGGAAGGTCTGCTGGGCGCCCGACCCCATCGCGGCGCGCTTGGTCGGTACCGACTCCACGGCGAGGAGGGGCAGCGCGGCGTTGAGGAGGCCGCTGCCGATGCCTGCCAGGACGAGGCCCGGGATCAGCCGGCGCCAGGAACCGGCGTCGAGGGCGCCCAGCATGGCGAGTACGCCGGCCGCGTGCAGGAGGAAACCGAGGGCCAGTTGGTGGCGTGGGGAGACGCGGCCCGAGAGGCGGCGGGCCTGTAGCGCCACCGCGAAGGACAGGCCGGACCAGAGCAGGAACAGCCAGGCCGTGTCCATCGCGGACAAGCCCAGCGTCTGCTGGAGGAGGGCCGGCAGGAAGCTGAACAGGCCGATCACCGCGAGGCCGGTGAAGAGGCCGCCGGAGGAGGAGGCGAGGAAGCGGGGGTGACGGAGCAGGCCCAGGTCGATCATGGGGGTCGCGGTGCGCCGTTCGACGGTGACGAAGAGGGCGAGGAGGACGGCGGCGGCCAGGAGCAGCAGGCCCACGGGCGCCCGCAGCCAGCCGTCCCGGCCCAGAGTCAGGGCCGCGACCAGGGAGACCAGGGCGAGTCCGAAGGTGGCCGCTCCGGCGAGGTCGGGGCGGCCGCCGCGCGGAGCGCGGGACTCGGACAGCAGGCGCGGGGACAGGGCGGCCACGACCAGGGCGGCGGCGCCGAGAACGACGTACCCCACGCGCCAGTTGGGGAACGCGCCGGTGACGATCGGGCCCGCCGCGATACCGCCGCTCACGAACGCGCCCCACACCCCGGTCGCGCGCAGTCGGCCGGCCGGGGTCGGGAAGGCGTGGACGAGGAGGCCGAGGCTGCTGGCGAGGAGGGCCGCGCTGGCCCCGCCCTGGGCGATGCGCGCCAGGGTGAACAGCCAGGTCGAGTTGGCGAGGGCGCCGAGGAGGGTGGTCAGGCCGAGGGCGAGGGTGCCCGCGACGAAGATCCGGCGGCGGCCGTGGTCGTCGGCGAGGCTGCCGGCGACCAGCAGGAGCGCGGCCAGACCGAGCGGGGTGCCGTTGAGGAGCCACGCCTGGGCGGAGAGCGGGGTGTGCAGGGCGGCGGCGACCTCGGGAAGCGTGACCATCGGCGCGGTGTACGTCATGAGGGCCACGGCGGTGGCACCGCTGGTCAGGGCGAGGGTGGCGCCCGGCCGTACCGGAGCGGGCGTCGGCTCCGGCTCCGGCTCCGGCTCCGGCTCCGGGGTGGGCTCCGCATGCGGGCCCACCTCGATGGTTCGTTCATTGAATCTAGTCACGTGGAGCACCGTACCAGAGTCGGTTCGTTCGTTGAACCTAATCATGTGGAGTACCGTAAACAGGATCGGTTCGGTCAATGAATCAACCCGCAAAGCGACTGAGGTGGAGGCCATGGCACTGGGCAAGGACTACGCGACCCAGGAGTGCTCGCTCGCCCGCGCGCTGGAGATCGTCGGCGAGCGCTGGACGCTCCTGGTGGTCCGCGACGCGCTGTACGGCGTACGGCGCTACAACGACTTCCTCGGCCGCCTCGGCATCCCGCGCGCCGTCCTCGCCGCCCGCCTCCAGATGCTCACGGACGAGGGGATCCTCGAAAAGCGCCGGTACCAGCAGTCCCCGCCGCGCGACGAATACGTCATCACCGACCGCGGCATCGAGCTGTGGCCCGTGGTCCACTCGCTCGGCCACTGGGGACTCATGAACTACGGCAAGACGGTCCTGCGCGTCTTCCGGCACGCCGAGTGCGGCACCGAACTCGGCCCGTACGGCGAATGCCCCGCCTGCGCAACCTTCGTACACCCCGAGGACGTCCTCATGGTCCCGGGCCCCGGACTCGACCCCGACCCGGCCGACCCGGTCAGCCGGGCCCTGCTGAAGCCCAAGCGGCTGCTGGAGCCGGTCGTGGTCGAACAGGGGTAGGTCAAGGTATGACCGACGGCAGACAGTACGACAGTCAGCTGCACAGCGAGGGAGGGGCGGGCCATGAACCGCAGCCCGCGTCCCGCCGTGGCCCTGCTGCTTCTGCTCCTCCAGGTCGCCCTGCTCGACACCGGCAGCCTCTCCGCCACCGTCGCGCTCGCCGCGACCGCCGCGGCCGGCTCCGCCCTCGCCGCCTGCTCCCTGGTCGCCGCGCGCTGCGCACCCGCCGTACCGCCCACCCGGGTCCGTACGGCCATCCGCGACCGGGCCCGCCATACCGCCTTCCCGCCCCAACGCGACCCCGACGCCAGGGGCCGCACCAGGCCCCGCGCGCCCGGACACGCCCTCCTGGCGACCACCGCGTAGGGGCACCACCGCACACACCCAAAGGTGACCCCGCGCGGGTCGTCATGCCGCCATACCCCCTTCCTAAGGACCCCAGAGCGGGCCGCAAGGCCTGGCGACGGTCGTTCACGTCCCGTCGTTGAGCCTGGGAGGTCGCGTGGAACTGGGAGCTGCGCTACTTCCGGCCTGGGGAGGCGTCGGTCGGGATCAGTGCCACGGAGCTTTGGTCGACTTCGTTTCCGTCATCGTCGATGAACCCGACGTGCACCGGTCGTCCGGAACCCTCGACGGTGCGAGTTCCTCCGGAGATCGTCATGACCGGGCCACCTTGAGCAGGGTCTTTCCGCCGCGGATGACCTGCTCGATCGCCGTATGGATGTCATCGAGGTCGAACACGGCGCCTAGGGTGCGTTTCAAATGTGCTGGTCATAGCCATTCGTTGATGGCTGCGACCAGCACGGTCGCCTCGTAGCGGACCGCCAACTTGTCGTACCT
>NZ_JBEYJU010000216.1:0-4508 GCF_040703965.1 Streptomyces sp. NPDC006655
CCCTGACGGGGCGCTGAATCGCCGTCAGGACCAACGCGCCCCGAAGGGGCGCGGGGAACTGCGCGACCAGCCCCCGTCCGCCGCACGGGCCGCGCAACCGAACGGACCCCCACCTGGGCCCAATTGCCCCGCAGGGGTCCGCTCATTGGATCGCCGGGTCCGCCCAACTCCCCGGCGTCGGCTGCCGTTTCAGCCGTGGGCCGTCACCCCACGCCCGGCAGCCCGCCTCGGCAGCACCGTCGGCCAGTGCGCGAGCGCGGCCGTGGCGGCGTACCAGGCCACCGCCCCCGCGGCCACCGCGACCCAGCCCCCGGCCTTGGCGAGTGACGAACTGTCGGCGAAGTTCGCGACGGCGAGCAGCAGCATGGCCAGGAACAGCAGCCCGTGCACGCCCTGTCCGAGCTGGTCCCCGCCCGCGAGGGTCAACGACAGCGCCACGAGGGCGAAGAGGAGCAGGAAGAGGCCGGCACCGTTGGCCGAGGTGCGGTCGGCGGACGAGACGGCCCAGGTGAACCAGAGGGCACCGAGGGCCACATAGCCGGTGCCGCTCACGGTGTCCCGGTCACGGAAGGCCAGCAGGCCGACGAGGAAGAGGGCGACTCCGCCCACGTAGTGGGCGATGGACACGGCGTCGGACGTGGTGACGCCGTCGATGACGCCGGTGGTGCCGAGGCCGAACGCCAACAGGGTGATCCCCAGGGCGAGTCGGCCGGCCACGGTGGTGGTTCCGCTTCCCGCGGAGACGTCATTGTCCACGGCGGGCTCCCTTCATGCTCTGTGCAGTGGTACGCGGTGACCGATGTATGCCCTTCACAAGGGCACAAACACCTCTGCACGGCAGAACGGAGCGTTACGGAATGACAACGACGGGTCGCCTGGCCCGTTTGGCCAGCCGCCCGGCGACGGAGCCGAAGATCCGGCCGACGATCCCGTGGGTGGACCCCACGACGATCGCGTCCGCCTCGTACTCCCGCCCCACCTCTTCGAGTTCGTGGCAGATGTCACCGCCGCGCTCGACGAGGATCCAGGGCACCTCCGACAGGTAGTCGGCGCAGGCGAGCTCCAGACCGAGCACCTCGGTGCGGTGGTCCGGCACGTCGACGAAGACGGGTGGCTCGCAGCCGGCCCACACGGTGGTCGGCAGCCGGTTGGCGACGTGGACGATGATCAGCCCGGTGCGGGAGCGGTGTGCCATCCCGATCGCGTAGGCGAGGGCGCGCTCACTGGAGGTGGAGCCGTCGAAGCCGACGACCACCCCGTGCTTGAAGGCGGGATCGCAGGAAGGACGTGGCTCTTCCGCCGCCAGCGCGTCGGCCGCCGTGGGGTCGGCGACCGGCCGCTTGCGGTCCGCTGGATCGAAGAATTCGTGACCGGCCATGGCTGTCTCGGCGTTGTGATCCTTATGTATGGGAGGGACGACAGAGTGCGGCGGAGCTGTGTCCGGGAAACATCTTCCCAAGCCCATACCCCCAAGGGTACGGCGGCACGCCTCCTCAGCCCAGATCCCGCGCACGCTCCGTAGGGGACCTTCCCCGGAACCGGTTAGGGGTTCCCCGGAGCATGCACGAGCCGCGCCCGTAACGCAATGGTTGCTGCCCCGTACAGGCGGTTTGCGCAGGATTCGGACAGGCCGGACCGCGCCCACGGTGACCGTCCATCCCGCCGCGCGTTGATCACGGCACGAGAGCAGCACGACAGGGAGTACGCCGATGCCCGGACCGCGCCCCGCCACCCGCCGGCCGCGTCCCGCCCCGGACGCCACGGGCGACGTGGTCCGCTGGGCCGCGTTCGCCTGCGTCCTCGTCCCGGTGGTGCTCCTCTGGTACGGCACCTCGCCGGCCGGTGCGGCGGGCACCGCCCTCGGTCTCGCCGCCGTCACCGCCGCGTGCCGGTACCTGCTGCGCCGCTCGGAGCGCGGGACGCGCGGGACGGCGCCCCGGGGCGGCGGACGTCACACCAGGGGCGCCGCACCGGACCCCGGGCGCACTACACCGGTCGACTGACCGGTTTTAACACCCTCGAACGCTGCTTTTCAGCCAACTTCTCCACCCTGCGCAAGGGGTGCCCCCACCACCCCCCAACCCCCGTTCCACCTGCACGGAAAGGGTCCGGGGGACCCCATGCACCCTACGCGGTTTGGCCACTGCCACGAGGCGCACTTCCCTGCACGGCCCACGAGTGCAACCCTTCGTGATCGAATGCTTCACGCCAAGTTGTCATGTCGACAATCGGCGGCGTGTCGAACTGGTCAACGCGACACTGCGGGAACCAGTAGATTCGATCTTGACGTCTTACGGCGGGGGACTCGTGCAGGACCAAGGGGAAACGTGCAGGAGCGACACAACCGAGGAGCCGCGACCACCGAGGGGGGCTTAGCAGGATGAGCCACGACTCCACTGCCGCGCCGGAAGCCGCGGCCCGGAAACTGTCCGGGCGACGCCGCAAGGAGATCGTCGCGGTGCTGCTGTTCAGCGGCGGCCCCATCTTCGAGAGTTCCATACCACTGTCGGTGTTCGGGATAGACCGCCAGGACGCCGGCGTGCCGCGCTACCGACTGCTGGTGTGCGGTGGTGAGGAAGGCCCGCTGCGGACCACAGGGGGCCTGGAACTCACCGCGCCACACGGCCTGGAGGCGATCTCACGCGCCGGCACGGTCGTCGTACCGGCCTGGCGCTCGATAACGGCGCCACCACCGGAGGAGGCGCTCGACGCGCTGCGCCGCGCGCACGAAGAAGGGGCGCGCATAGTAGGGCTGTGCACCGGGGCGTTCGTCCTGGCCGCCGCCGGACTGCTGGACGGCCGCCCGGCCACCACCCACTGGATGTACGCGCCGACGCTGGCCAAGCGCTATCCGTCGGTGCACGTCGATCCACGGGAACTCTTCGTGGACGACGGGGACGTGCTGACCTCGGCCGGTACGGCGGCCGGGATCGACCTCTGCCTCCACATCGTGCGCACGGACCACGGCAACGAGGCGGCCGGGGCACTGGCCCGCCGCCTGGTGGTACCGCCGCGCCGCTCCGGCGGTCAGGAGCGCTACCTCGATCGGTCTTTACCAGAGGAGATCGGCGCCGACCCGCTCGCCGAGGTCGTCGCCTGGGCGCTGGAGCACCTCCACGAACAGTTCGACGTGGAGACGCTGGCGGCACGCGCGTACATGAGCCGCCGCACCTTCGACCGCCGCTTCCGGTCACTGACGGGCAGCGCCCCGCTCCAGTGGCTGATCACGCAGCGGGTACTCCAGGCGCAGCGCCTCCTGGAGACGTCGGACTACTCGGTGGACGAGGTGGCGGGCCGCTGCGGCTTCCGCTCCCCCGTCGCGCTGCGCGGGCACTTCCGCCGCCAGCTCGGCTCGTCCCCCGCGGCCTACCGGGCGGCGTACCGTGCCCGCCGTCCGCAGCCCGACCGCTCCGACGCCCCGGAACCGGCCCCGCTGCCGCCGTCGGGTCCGCTGCCGGTCCAGTACCCCGAGGGGGTGCTGCCGATGCAGACCCGCAGGACAGCGGCGGTGGGCCTGTCGGCCAGCCTGCCGGGCCCGCGCACGGGCAGCTGATCCGCGTTCCCGCCCACCCGGCTCGGCCGGGTGGGCGGCCGCCGTTTCCGGGCACCGCCGGTGACCTCGCGCACAAGGTCACCGCACGGCCGGTCCGGCTCGCGGCGGCGCGCCGTAAGGTTAGACACATGAACGATCGCATGGTGTGGATCGACTGCGAGATGACCGGCCTCTCGCTGTCCGACGACGCGCTCATCGAGGTGGCCGCACTGGTCACCGATTCCGAGCTGAACGTGCTCGGCGAGGGCGTGGACATCGTCATCCGTCCGCCGGCCAAGGCACTGGAGACCATGCCGGAGGTGGTGCGGCAGATGCACACCGCGTCCGGGCTGCTCGACGAGCTGGCCGGCGGCACGACGCTCGCCGAGGCCGAGGAGCAGGTCCTGGCCTACGTACGCGAGCACGTGAAGGAACCCGGCAAGGCCCCGCTGTGCGGGAACTCCGTCGGCACCGACCGCGGCTTCCTGGCGCGGGACATGGCGGCCCTGGAGGGATACCTCCACTACCGGATCGTCGACGTCTCCAGCGTCAAGGAGCTGGCGCGGCGCTGGTACCCGCGGGCGTACTTCAACAGCCCCGAGAAGAACGGCAACCACCGCGCGCTCGCCGACATCCGCGAGTCGATCGCCGAGCTGCGCTACTACCGCGAGGCCATCTTCGTACCGCAGCCCGGCCCGGACTCGGACACCGCGAAGACGATCGCGGCGAAGCACGTCCTGCCTGCCCAGTAGCCGTCCCGGGGTCCCGGGAGGCCCGCCGCGAAAGCCGTGCGCGAGCACCCCTTCGGACCCTGTACACTTTTTCTCGGCCGGTCGGAGAGACCACAAAGTCACCACCGGTCATGGTGGGTGTAGCTCAGCTGGTAGAGCACCTGGTTGTGGTCCAGGATGTCGCGGGTTCGAGTCCCGTCACTCACCCTTGCACGAGAGGCCCCTGGCCCGCGGAAACGCGGGCC
>NZ_JBEYJU010000217.1:0-4348 GCF_040703965.1 Streptomyces sp. NPDC006655
TTGTGTTTTTTTTTGTTGTGTTTTTTTCTGTTTTGCGGGGGTCCGTCGACGGAACGTTCCGTCGACGGGCGCCGAGGGGTCGTAAACCAGTCAGGTCGGTGGAAGATCAGATGCACGAACGGGGGACAGCGGGATACGACGTGACACCGGACCTGCGGCCGACCCGGTTCACGTGACGGAATCCACGAGGGTCAGTGGATGATGCCGGTGCGCAGCGCCACGGCGACCATCCCGGCCCGGTCGCCCGTGCCGAGCTTGCGGGCGATACGGGCGAGGTGGCTCTTGACGGTCAGGGCGGACAGTCCCATCGAGACGCCGATCGCCTTGTTCGACTGGCCCTCCGCGACCAGCCGGAGCACCTCGACCTCACGGCCGGAGAGCTCGCGGTAGCCACCCGGGTGGCTCGGGGCACCCGGGGGGCGGCGGTGCATGCGGGCGGCGGAACCGATGGGGGCGGCACCCGGTCGGGTGGGGAGCCCGATGTTGGTGCGGGTGCCGGTGACGACGTAGCCCTTGACCCCGCCGGCCAGGGCGTTGCGCACGGCGCCGATGTCGTCGGCCGCGGACAGGGCCAGGCCGTTGGGCCAGCCCGCGGCGCGGGTCTCGGACAGGAGGGTCAGGCCGGAGCCGTCGGGAAGGTGGACGTCGGCGACGCAGATGTCGCGGGGGTTGCCGATGCGGGGACGAGCCTCCGCGATGGACGAGGCCTCGATGACATCGCGCACGCCGAGCGCCCACAGGTGGCGGGTGACGGTGGAACGTACGCGGGGGTCGGCCACGACCACCATGGCGGTGGGCTTGTTCGGGCGGTAGGCGACCAGGCTTGCGGGCTGCTCTAGGAGAACGGACACCAGGCCTCCTGGGTGGGGGGACGGGGCCGGCTTGTGGGGATGAAGCCGGGACGAACCGTGCTTTCAAGGTCACAGTCGTCTTCGGCACCAAACCCGTCCGCCTTTAGAGAATGATCACGATCTGGTGAGTAACAATACGTGCAATTCGGACACGCGATCGATCATCCGAAGATCGAATCGGTTCGGGCCGTTGCGGTACGGGACAGAAAGTGGCCGTATCGACAAAGAGATGGTCAATGAAGGGTGAGTCGACGGGACGCCCGTGGACGGTGCGGCGCGCCTGTGGACGGTCAGCGCGCCTGCGGGTCGCGGCGCTGCGGCAGGGTGACCACCGAGGCGTCGCCGGGACCGGCCGGCGGCAGCCCCGCCACCTGCGCCAGCAGGTCGCACCAGGAGGCGAGGTGCGCCGCGGTGTCCGGGACGCCGGTGCGGCCCTCCCGGGGCGTCCAGGAGGCCCGGATCTCGATCTGCGAGGCGGCCGGGCGTTCGGACAGCCCGCCGAAGTAGTGCGAACTCGCCCGCGTGACGGTCCCGCTCGGCTCCCCGTACGACAGCCCCCGGGCCTGGAGCGCCCCGGTCAGCCAGGACCAGCAGACCTCGGGCAGCAGCGGATCGGCCGCCATCTC
The DNA here is from genome assembly GCF_040703965.1 of Streptomyces sp. NPDC006655. NCBI lineage: Bacteria > Bacillati > Actinomycetota > Actinomycetes > Kitasatosporales > Streptomycetaceae > Streptomyces > Streptomyces sp. NPDC006655. Next base: position 1,478 of record NZ_JBEYJU010000217.1, read on the forward strand.
CGGCTCCAGCTCCGCACGGACCAGCGTGACCAGCCGGAACGTACCGCGCCAGGCGTCGTGCCCGGCCGGGTCGTGCAGCAGCACCAGCCGGCCGTCGGCGAGGTCCTGGTCGCCGTCGACCACCGCGGCCTCGACGGCGTACGCGAACGGCGCGAGGCGCTGCGGCGCGGGCGTCGGCTCCACCTCGACCTGCGGCCGCAGCCGGGCGCCGCGCAGCGCGTCGACCGCGGCCCGGAAGGCCGGCGGCGGCGGTGGCGCCGTACTCCCCGTATGTCCGTCACCCTCCCCGGTGCCCTTACCCTCGTCCATCCCGCCAGCGCCGTCCGACAGTCGTCCCTGAGCCGCAGCCATGCGGGGAAGAGTAAGGGGAACGACGCCTTCGCGCAGGGAGAGACACCACCTAAGGCCCCGAGGGTGCCGCAGGCCCGGCCCGCGGGGCGTGCGAGACTTGCCGTCGTGAGTGCGAACGGAAGCCCCACGGGCCAGCAGCCGACAGCGACGTACGACAGTGCCTTCCTGAAGGCGTGCAGGCGCGAACCCGTGCCCCACACCCCCGTGTGGTTCATGCGGCAGGCCGGCCGCTCGCTGCCGGAGTACCACAAGGTGCGCGAGGGCGTCCCGATGCTGGAGTCGTGCACGCGGCCCGAGCTGGTCGCCGAGATCACCCTCCAGCCCGTGCGCCGGCACCACGTGGACGCGGCGATCTACTACAGCGACATCGTCGTCCCGCTCAAGGCCATCGGTGTCGACCTCGACATCAAGCCCGGCGTCGGCCCGGTCGTCGCGAACCCGATCCGCACCCGCGCGGACCTCGCCCAGCTCCGCGACCTCACCCCCGAGGACGTCTCCTACGTCACCGAGGCGGTCGGCCTGCTCACCGCCGAGCTCGGCGCGACCCCGCTGATCGGCTTCGCCGGCGCCCCCTTCACCCTCGCGAGCTACCTCATCGAGGGCGGCCCCTCCCGCACGTACGAGAACGCCAAGGCGATGATGTACGGCGACCCGGAGCTCTGGGCCGACCTGCTCGACCGTCTCGCCGACATCACGGCCGCGTTCCTGAAGGTGCAGATCGAGGCCGGCGCCTCCGCCGTCCAGCTCTTCGACTCCTGGGCCGGCGCGCTCGCCCCCGCCGACTACCGCCGCTCGGTGCTGCCGGCCTCCGCGAAGGTCTTCGACGCCGTCGCCGGCTACGGCGTCCCGCGCATCCACTTCGGCGTCGGCACCGGCGAGCTGCTGGGCCTCATGGGCGAGGCCGGCGCCGACGTCGTCGGTGTCGACTACCGGGTCCCGCTCGACGAGGCCGCTCGCCGGGTCGGCCCCGGCAAGGCGCTCCAGGGCAACCTCGACCCGGCCGTCCTGTTCGCCGGCAAGGAGGCGGTGGAGACCAAGGCCCGCGAGGTGCTCGACGCGGCCGCCGGTCTCGAAGGGCACGTCTTCAACCTGGGCCACGGTGTGATGCCGTCCACCGACCCGGACGCCCTGACCCGCCTCGTCGAGTACGTCCACACCCAGAGCGCCCGCTGACCCGGTCCGCTACCAGCCGTGCCGGGGCCGTGCCCGCCTGCCGAACAGCAGGCCGCGCGGTTCCGGCGGCGGGGGCGTGCCCGGCTTGAGCGGCCAGGCGAGCACCATGCCCACCAGGAAGCCGACGACGTGCGCCGCGTACGCCACGGTGCCCGCGTCCGAGACGCCCTCCCCGGACGAGTACACGGCCTGGAGCACGAACCAGAAGCCCAGCACCAGCCAGGCGGGCAGCCGGAGCGGCAGGAAGATCAGGAAGGGCACCAGGACCCACACCCTGGCCCTCGGGAAGAGCACCAGATAGGCGCCCAGGACGCCGGCGATCGCGCCGGACGCGCCGATCAGCGGGTCGCCCGAGGAGGCGTTCAGGAGCGCGAAGCCGTAGCCGGCCGCGTAGCCGCAGAAGACGTAGAAGAGGAAGAACCGGATGTGCCCCATCCGGTCCTCGACGTTGTTGCCGAAGATCAGCAGGAACAGCATGTTGCCCAGCAGGTGCAGCCAGCTGCCGTGCAGGAACATCGCCGTGAAGACGGACAGCGCCGGCGACTTGTGGTAGTTCGGCGGGCCGACGACGCAGCCGGCGCCGTTGCGGCCGACGCCCACCTCCCCGGTCGGCACGACCTGCGGCAGTTGATGGTGGATCAGCTCTCTGGGGACCGCCGCGTAGTGGTCCGTGAAGGCCTGCAGATGGCACAGCTGGGCCAGGTCGCTGCCGCCGGCCACGGAGCCGGCTATGCCGGGCGTGAACAGGAACACGAGGACGTTCGCGGCGATCAGCGCGTACGTCACGTACGGCGTGCGGCGCACCGGGTTGACGTCATGGACGGGAATGACCACAGGTAAGTAGTGCCCAGGGAGTGCCGGGCCAAAGCCGGGCGTTCATGTGAACGTCGCACCGGCCGCCTGCGTATGTCTGTGCAACCGACTTCTGGTTCAGGCGACGTAAGGACAGGCGATGAACGAGCGGGTTGCTCCTCAGGCGTTCCCTCCCATGCAGGCCCTGCCCGACGGCGAGGCGGAGCTCTCCCTTGTCGTGCGGCTTCCCTGGGAGGACGTGGCACGGCTCGGTCAGGAGGCCGGGCGGCTGGCGGCGCAGATGCAGCGGCCGGTGACGCTGGACGAGGCGGTGAGCAACCGGCTGCGCTCGACCCGGCCGGCGGCGGCGCACGCCCGTCCCGGGGCCGAGCAGCAGGGTGCCGCCGCGGCTGCGCCGGGCGGGGCCGGGGTCACTTCGCTGCCGCGGATCAGCGGGACGGCTTAGGGCCCGCTGCGGAGTGCGGGTGCGTGGGGGCTGGTCGCGCAGTTCCTCCCCCAGCCTCCGGCCGGGGGTACCCCCAGCGCCCCTGGGTC
>NZ_JBEYJU010000218.1:0-4225 GCF_040703965.1 Streptomyces sp. NPDC006655
CGGCACGCGGATGCGCGTCGAGCACCGCACGAACGCCGCCGAACAGGGTATGGCCGCCGCCCGCAACCTGCTCAACCCGCAGGCGCGCAAGCCCTTCGCGCCGGTGCCGTACTTCTGGTCCGACCAGTACGGCATGAAGATCCAGGCCCACGGCTACCTGCGCGGACACGACGAGGTCACCGTCGTGGAGGGCGACCTGGCTTCCCGCCGGTTCGTCGCCGCCTACCGCAGAGGCGACCGCCTCACCGGAGTCCTCGGCGTCGGTATGCCGCCGAAGGTGGTCCGGGCATGGCGGCAGTCCGTCGCCCTGCGCGCCGCCTGGCGCGACGCCGTGGAGGCGGCCCGGACGCCCTGACGCGCCGCGCCGCCTCACCCACATCCCATGAAGAAAGGAATCCCCATGTCGGAAACCCTGCCCGAGCGCCGTTCGATCCCCATTCAGCGGGCGAAAGGCTGCCCGTTCGACCCGCCCCCCGAGCTCAAGGAACTCCGGGAGAAGGAGCCGGTGTGCCCGGTCACCATGCCGGACGGCACCGACGGATGGCTGCTCACAGGCTACGACGACGTCTACGCGACCCTGCGCAACCACGAGACCTTCAGCTCCCGCGGTGAACTGCGCACCTCGGCCATCGGAACCATGCTCTCCGCACGCAGGCCCGCCGGCCCCGGCAACCTGAACCCCATGGACCCGCCGGACCACACCCGGCTGCGCCGCAAGCTCCAGGGCAGGTTCACCACCAAGCGGGTCGCCCGGCTCGCCGATGCCATCACGCAGATCGTCGACGAGCGCCTGGACGAGATGGAGCGCGTGGGGCCCCCGGTCGACCTGGTCGAGACGTACGCCCTGCCCATCCCCTCGCTGGTCATCTGCGAACTCCTCGGTGTGCCCTATGGGGACCGCGCGGAGTTCCAGTCCCGTAGCGCCAGCCTGCTGAAAATGGGCAGCACCGTGGAAGAGTACGCCGCGGCGAACCAGGGGATCCGGGACTTCGTCGACGAACTGGCCCGCCACAAGCGCGCCCACCCGACGGACGACATACTCAGCGAACTCGCCCAGGACGAGGAGCTCTCCCTGGAGGAGGCGACCGAACTCGGTAGGGGCCTGCTCGTGGCCGGTCACGAGACCACCGCCAACATGATCGCCCTGTCCACCTTCGCCCTGCTCCAGCACCCGGACCAACTGGCACTGCTGCGCGAAGACCCGGCCGACCGGATCAACAACGCGGTCGAGGAACTGCTCCGCTACCTGACCATCCCGCAGTACGGCATGGAGCGCGCCGCTCTGGAAGACGTCGAGGTCCGCGGCCGGCAGATCAGAAAGGGCGATGTGGTGGTCCCCGCGCTGTTCGCGGCCAACCGTGACCCGGAGCGCTTCGAGGACCCCGACACCCTCGACATCGGCCGCCGCTCCGCCACCGCTCACCTGGCCTTCGGCTTCGGCGTCCATCAGTGCGTCGGCCAGCAGCTGGCCCGTGCCGAGCTGCGCATCGCGATTCCCGCGCTCCTCGAACGGTTCCCGACGCTGCGTCTGGACGCTCCCGCGGACGAGATCGAGATGCGGACGAACAGCTTCGTGTACGGCGTCACCGCTCTTCCGGTGGCCTGGTGACCGAATCCGCCCAGAGGCGACAGCAGCTCCTTGTTCCCCTGCCGCCGTCACACAAGGGGCACCCTCTCTTCCCGTCCGCCCCGCCACCGTCCGGCTGCTGAGCGTCACCACGCCCGCACCACCGCCGGTCTCTCACCCATCCCGGGACTCACCTCCGCCGAACCGACAACGATTCCGGCCCCACAGCGCGCGGTGGGGCCGGAACCCGGCACCGCCGTGGCCGGTGAGAAGGCCACGGATGGTTTTGGGCCGGCGAGGCCGGAGAGCTGTGCGGCGAGAAGGCGGTGGTGTCGGCGCCCGTACTGTTCAGCGGGCATGGCGGCACTCCGTTGCTGGCTGGCCGGCGGTGCTGGCCGGTGTCCGGGGATGGGGCACGGCAGGAAGGGCGAAGTCGAGCCGCTTGTCCATGTCCGGGCCGGTGGGGGCGCCGTCCTTGCCGTGTGCAGCACCGTGTTCGCCGAGCGCCAGTTCTCCACGACTTGAAGGCCACCGTGGATCTCGCGACGCAGGTCCGGGCCGGGCTCACCCAGGGCAGCAGGCGGGGCGCCGGCACAGATGTCCGCCGACCACGGAATATCGCCTTGGCTTCGGCCCCCGTCATTCGAGAGGGGATACGTGGCCTGGGGCGTCGCTCTGACGCGTAAATAGAACCTGGTCAGCGGTGGTGTGAGCAGGTCTGGGACCCGGCGGTCCGGGTGGATCGCCGGGTGGGGCCGGGACTGCGTTGTCAGGCGACGGTGTCGATGGGGTTGAGGGTGACGCGGTAGCCGAGCCGGTTGATGGCCTGGTGGGTGGCGCGTTCGGGGTCACGCTGGGTGAAGTAGTCGCCGCCGAGTTCGTGGTAGGGGACGTTGTCGGTGAGCATGTGCCAGATGGCGGTGATGATCGAGTGTTCGACGGCGACGAGGGCCTTGAGCGGGCCGCGGCGGGAGGCCGGACGCTTGTAACGGGCCTGCAGATAGGTGTCCTTGGCTCGTCACGCTGAACGCTGCGGTCCCGAGGGCGCCCTTGAGGTAGGGGTTGCCGGGGCGGACCTTGGTGTTCTTGGTGCGGCCGGCGGACTCGTGGTGGCCGGGGCAGACCCCGGCCCAGGACCCGAGGTGCTTGGCGGAGGCGAACCGGGCCATGTCCCCGCCGGTCTCTGCGATGATCACCTCGGCGGTGGCCTGGTTGACGCCGGGGATGGTGTCGAGCAGGTCGATGGGCGTCCCGAAAGGGGGCCATCGCCTCCTCGATCCGCCCGGTGAGCTGGTCGATCATGGCGGTGAGCTGGTCGTACTGGCCCAGATACAGACGGACCAGGAACGCGTGGTGCTCGCCAAACCGCCCGGTCAGGGCCTCGGTCAGTTCGGGGATCTTGCTGCGGAGCCGTCGCTTGGCCAGGTCCGCCAGGACCTGCGGGTCGCGTTCGCCTGTGGTGAGGGCCTCGAGCATGGCGCGGCCGGAGACGCCCATGATGTCGGAGGCGACCGCGGAGAGCTTGATGCCGGTGTCTTCGAGCAGTTTCTCCAGGCGCTGGACCACCCGGCCGCGTTCCCGGGTGACGGTGGTGCGGGCCCGGGTCAGGTCCCGCAACTCGCGTACCGGCTGGGGCGGGACGAACGAAGGGCGGACCAGGCCGTGGGCGCCGAGCTGGTCCAGCCAGGCCGCGTCCGAGACGTCGGTCTTGCGGCCGGGCAGGTTCTTGACGTGCCGCGCGTTGACCAGGATCACGTTCAAGTCCTCGGCCAGCACGTAGTAGTAGGGCTTCCAGTAGTCCGACGTCGCCTCGATCACCACCAGCGTCACCTGCGCGGCGAGCAGGTGCTCCCGCAGGGCGAGCACCGCGTTCGTCGTCGCCCCCCCAGGTGGTCGTCTCGGTCGTGAACGACCCCCGGCGCCTCGTATTCGGCGTCCGGATGCACGCCTTGGCGTCCTTCTTGCTGATGTCCACGCCCGCGCAGCGTTCATGCAGCACGTCCACGGCCCGCTCCTTCCACCGGTGAAGGGCCAGGAGGAACGCCGTTCCGGGAGGGCCAGGGTGGATCAGGAATTCTGACGCACGTGCTCACAGCAACACTCCACGGTTCCCGTGGTCGGCCCTCAGCACCATGCTGACCAGCGAGCTGCACAGCATCACAGAGACATCGGTTTCAGCCGGAACGAACACCCCACGATCCCGAACGGCGCCTGCCCCTCGTCAGGGCCTGCAGAAGCATCCCCGGCGCGCGCCCGGATTTACCGTGCCCCCGGCGCGCGCCGAAGGCGCGCTGGACTGCTGACCTGGACAGACGTCATCTCCCTGAGTGCTCGGGCGGGTCGGTTCGCACCGCTGGTGACCGTGGTTTTCCGCTCTTTATGGCACGCTATGGGCACGGAGCTCCAAGGAGGCCCTTGGCCTGGCCTGTAGCCCCGGGCCGGCAATCGGGGGGCGGACATTGCTGAGGTGGGCCGTGATGCGGCGTTGCGGCAGCACATGTCCAGCCGCGGGGCGGTCTGCTCGGCGCCAAGAACAGTGGAGATGGTCTGAACAACACCCCCTCCACCGAACCACTTGTCCCCGGACAGTTCCGGCGGGGCAGGGAACGCTCAGGGCGGTCGCGGTGGGGGTGAGTAGTGGTCGGGGGGGGTGTGACC
>NZ_JBEYJU010000219.1:0-3872 GCF_040703965.1 Streptomyces sp. NPDC006655
CTCGGCGACTGTCACTCCGGTGCGCAGGTCCACGCCGTGCTCGTCGTGGAGGGAGGAGAGCACGCGTCCGACGTCCTCGCCCACCGCGTGGGCCAGACATTTTGCTAGCCTCAGTGAACATTTTGTACGCCAATGTGCGGAGTCGACTCTTGGCTACTGTCATCCCCGTGGTGGGTAATCTGCCCACGGCCCTGACCAGCTTCGTCGGCAGACACCGCGAGGTCGCCGAGATCCGCCGCCTGCTGGGCGTGGGGCGGCTCGTGACGCTCACCGGAGCGGGCGGCGCGGGCAAGACGCGGCTGGCACTGGAGACCGCCGCGGCCTCCAGGAAAGCCTTCCCGGACGGAGTGTGGCTCGTCGACCTGGCCGCAGTGCGCGACCCGTCGGCGGTGGCCGCCGCGACCGCGGGTGCGCTGCGGGTTCCGGACAGCGGCGGCAGGCCCGCCCTCGAGCAGCTCACGGACCATCTGGCCCGGCACCGGGCACTGATCGTGCTGGACAACTGCGAGCACCTGATCGACGCGTCCGCCGCCCTGGCGATGGCGCTGCTGTCGGCCTGTCCGGAGCTGCGCATCCTGGCGACGAGCCGCCAGACGCTGGGGGTCACGGGCGAGCACGTCTTCGTCGTCCCTCCGCTGTCGATATCGGACGAGGCGGTCGAACTGCTGCAGGAGCGGGCCGCCGCCGTCTGGCCGGACTTCCGTATCACCGACGCCAACCGGGCTGAGGCCGCCCGGCTGTGCGCCGACCTCGACGGGCTGCCCCTGGCCATCGAACTGGCCGCGTCGCGGTTGCGGACGCTGACCGTCGAGCAGGTCGTGGAGCGCCTTGAGGACCGCTTCGCGCTGCTCACCGGCGGCTGCCGGACCACGCTTCCACGCCAGCGCACCTTGCGCGGGATGATCGAGTGGAGCTACGAGCTGTGCACGCCCGCCGAACAACTGCTGTGGAACCGGCTGTCGGTCTTTGCCGGTGGCTTCGGCCTGGACGCGGCCGAGTACGTCTGTGCGGGGGACGGCGTCGCGGCGCATGAGGTGCTGGACCTCCTCGACCGGCTGGTGTCCCAGTCCGTCGTAGTGACGGTGTGCGCAGGCGACGGGTCGGCCAGGTACCGGCTGCTGGAAACTCTTCGCGCGTACGGGCGGGCCCGGCTGGCCGAGTCGGGTGAGGAGCCGGGGCTGTTGCGGCGGCACCGCGATTTCTTCCTCGGCCTCGCGGAGCGCACAGCCTCCGACTGGTTCGGTCCCGGCCAGGAAGAGGCTCTGGCCCGGATGCGTGCCGAGCACGGCAATTTCCGGGCGGCACTGGAGCTCGGAACGAGGGTTCACCCAGCCGTGGCCGAGCCCGTCCCGGCAGGGCCCGCGAAGGCGGAGCAGCACCCGCCGGAGCACGGGGTCGCGGATCTTGCCGACGCACAGGAGGCGCTGCGCCTGGCCGCGGCGCTGCGCTTCCACTGGTGCTCCGACGGGTTCCTCAGCGAAGGACGCCGCCAGTTCGACCGTCTTCTCGCGGCGGCGCCCGAACCCACCCCGGTCCGGGCCCGGGCGCTGTGGGCCGCCGCCTGGGTGGCGATGCTGCAGAGAGACTTCGCGGCGGCCGACCGCTGGCTGGACGAGGCCGAGGAGCTGGGCGAACGACTCGACGACCCGTCAGTCCGGCCGTACATCCAGGGCTATCGCGGTGCGTCGGCGTCCTTCCAGGGGCGGACGGCGGAAGCCGTGCGTCTTTTCGAGGGAGCGCTGGCCGCTCACGAGGCGGCGGGCGAAGGACCGCAGGGGCTGTTCTGGCTGTTCCAACTTGCGATCGCGAAGGTCCATCTCGGGGACGCGCACGCGGCGGAGGAGGCCGGCAGGCGCGCGGTGCGGCTGGCGGAAGCATCCGGGGAGTGTCTGTACGGGTCCCACGCGAGGTGGGTGCTGGGCTACGTGCTCTGGGCACGTGGCGACACGGAGGAGGGCACGGCGCTGACACGGGCCGCGCTGGAGATCTTGCGGGGCTTCAACGACTACCCCGGGACCGCGTTTGCACTGGAAGTGTTCACCTGGATCACCGCGTCCCGAGGCGACCACGAACGGACGGCACAGCTGATGGGCGCCGTGCACGCCCTGAGCCGGGACATCGGAGTCGGCCCCATCTCCACGCTCGGCGGACACCGCGCCCGCTGCGAGGAAGCGATCCTCTCCGCGCTCGGCCCGGCCGGATACGACAAAGCCCTCGCGGAAGGCGCCCAGCACGACAGCCCGGACCGGGCCATCGCCCTCGCCCTGGACACGAGCACCGCGGCAGACACCGGGCGCAGCGCCCCGGTCACCACCGCGCCGTGCCCGCTCAGCCGCCGGGAACGGCAGGTCGCCGCGCTGGTGGCCAAGGGCATGACCAACCGGCAGATCGCCGCCCAGTTGGTGCTGTCGCCGCGCACGGTCGACAGCCACATGGACAGCATCATGACCAAGCTCGACTGCAGCCGCCGCGCCCAGGTCGCGGCCTGGTGGGCGGCGAACCACGTATCTACCCCGTAGAAATTAGGTAGAGCACCCCCGTAGAACCACCCATGTCCGCGAACGGGAACGCACCGATGCTTGCCGCATGAAGCACAGCACGCAGGGCGGGCTCGTCACAGCGCAACCTGCGAGCCGGTGCCGCTCAGACCGTCCCGAGCACCGAGAGCCTCACGCCCTCAGGCCACACGCGGATGAACGACGCCGATGGGAACACTTCTGCCCTCTTTGGATGGGAGCGCTCCCGTTCTTCTGAAGCCGGTCCGACCCGCCGGGCGGTCCGGTCACCTTCGGTTACCGGGCCCAATGGGTCGAAAGCGGTGCCCCGCACACCGTTCGCAAAATTCATCTCCTTCCTGGGTCGGCCCACCGACCACGCACAACGGAGCGCAGATCATGTCCCGAGCACATCTCATCCGCAGGATCAGCACCTCGGCCGTACTCCCGGCCACGCTCGCCTCAGCCGTCCTCGTCGCCGGAATGGGCGGCAGCCTCGCCACGGGGGCACAGCACACGACGCTCGGCGGGAACGTCCGGCTGGCGAACGCCGTGGTACCGACCGACGGCTTCAGCTACGACCTGACCGGCCTCTACGGCAACAACGCCGCCGACGCGTACAACGGCGTCATCCGCGACATCCGCGGCCGGCTGCGCAGCGGCAACCAGTACGGGAACATCGTCCGGACCGAGAGGGGCGACGACTACTTCGACGTGACGTTTGCGGTGGGCCAGAACAGCATCACTCTGGTCTTCAACGCGCGGAACCTGTACGTGACCGGCTGGCGGAACAACCGGACCGGCACGTACATCCGACTGGGCGAAGGACCGGGCAGTCTCCCGGGGCAGAACGGCGCCACGCAGAACCGGAACTGGCTCAACTACAGCGACATGGAGCAAGCCGGTCAGATCGACCGCAGCACCCAGGGCATCACCATGGGGTCCATCCAAGGCGCGGTCAGCGACGTGGCAAACGGCAACTGGCGGGACAGTGCGCGGGGCCTGCTCGTCCTCGTCCAGGCCTTCGCCGAGGGCGCCCGCTATGACTTCATCTCCTACCGGATCCAGCAGGCGATGCGCAACAGCGGCATCTGGTACTCGGGGTCCTGGGACACCGTCAGCAGCAACGGCTGGGGGGATGAGTTCCACGTGACGGGCCTGGCACTGGAAAACAGCTGGGAGCCCCTGTCGAACGCCGTCCAGGACTACACGGACCGCCACATTCCTGTGAACTTCGCGATCGGCGACGGGCGGTTCACCACCATAGCGGCGCTCGACGCCCAGATGGCCGTGTCGCTGACGAGGCTGTAGGGCAGGAGGGCTCTGCCCCCCGGTCGCGGGTTCTCCCGGCGGTCGCGGTTCTCATCACGGCGCACC
>NZ_JBEYJU010000220.1:0-3856 GCF_040703965.1 Streptomyces sp. NPDC006655
GCGGGTACTTCCTCGGGGCAGGCATCGTCTGGGCTCCTCTCGTGAGACCCATCTGACCCCCTGTCACCCATCCCCGCATCTCGGGGGAACCTCAGATCGCTCAGGTTCCCGTTGGCCGCCGCAGCCATCACCGCCCGGACGGGACCCGGTGGTTCGGTTCCACCTTGCCCGGAAGCCAGTGGCACGGGCTGCGTCGACGCGCGATGGCCAGCGTGCCGGAAGCGGCGCGGGTATCCCGCTCGTCGGAGTCAGGCTGCTCCCTTCAGGCCAGCGTGGTGATCCAGGCATCACCGGGTGGAGGGACGAAGAAGTATCCGCCGCCGGTAGTGAGGGTGTACTCGGCCATGGCCTCGCCCTCGAGTCGGTGCCGTACGGCTTCGAAGCCCTTTGAGCATCGGCTCGCCGTAGCGGGCCTTCTCATCCTTGCGGGACGGCCGCAACATCGTGATGCCGTACTCACCCAGCAGCGTTTCGAAGTCCCGGCCCGTGAACTCCTTGTCGCAGATCAGGAGGATGCCGTTGTGCTCGGCCGCCACGCCCGCGTCGACGTCGAGCATCGCGGCCAGCACCTCTCGCTCCGCCGACCTTCGGGTCGCCCAGCGCACACAGGATCGGCATCCCCACCAGTGCAACGCCACGACGAAAGACCGCTGGCAGGCGGGCCGCCCGGGAGACACCGCACCATGCGCGGGGCACCAGGATCGGATCCACAACCGGTGATCTCCTGGAGGGTGGCGGCCGTGGCTCGGCCCGGTGCCACGGTTCCGTCCAGCAATCGGACGGCCGAACTCGCTGTCTTGGACGAGGCGCTCGGCGCGCGAGCAGGTCGCTCGGGAACCGTCGATGCCGGAGTGCTCGACGGACTCTCCGGAGTCGGCAAGACGACTACCGCCTGGCGATGGGCGGCAACGGCCCGAGGGCTCTTCCCCGGCGGACAGCTGTACGTGGATTTCGCGGCCCTGCACGACCAGTCCGCCCTTGTGACCGCTGTCGGTGCGGACGTCTCCGAGGCCCCTTGCCATGTGCCTGAGGTCGCTGTCAGGAAGCGACAACGGCGTTCCGGGTTAACTCGCGCAGCGGACCAACCTGTTCCGGTCGCGCTCGGCCAACCTGCGCCCTCTGCTGGTCCTTGATGGCGTGAACCAGCCCGCTCAGGTTCGTGCGCTGATCCCCAAGAGGCCCGGCAGTGCAGTGCTGGTCACGAGCCAGCGAAAGTGCCGGACCGCGACAGAGGCATGCGGCCCGGCACTTGAGTACCGGCGGGGCGCCGCACCGCGAACGCAGCACGGAACCGGGTGCACAGCGGGGTGCTAGAAGTGCCGCAGGCGCAGCAGGAACTGGCAGCCGCCGGAGCGGCTGTCGGTGTCGATTTTAACCGTGACCGGAGTGCCGGCGAAGGCCGAGCGGTACTGGCCCGCGGGCACAGCGTCCGGGCACTGGCCCGCGTCGCCGTCGGGGTAGAACTGGACGTCGAGGACGATTCTGCCCGTCACGGTGAAGGTGAGGTTGCACCAGCCCGGCCGGCCGTCGGTGTCGACCCTGACGGCCTGCCCGAACACCTGGATCGGCAGGATCGGCATCGCGTAGGTGCCCTGGTAGTTTCCGCACTGACCGGCGTCACCGCCGCTGCTGGGCTGGAGGGAGTAGCTGATGGAGGAGCCGGCGAGGGTGCCGTCCGGGTCGTAGACTCCGAACGCCAGCTGGCAGCCGCCGGAACGGTTGTCGGTGTCGAAGCGGATGGCCTGCGTCCAGTCCGGCGAGGCAGCCCACTGCTCCCCGGTCGTCCCGCCGCACTGGCCCGGATCGCCGTCGGCGTTGAACTGGACGCCGAGCTGTGGAGCTACGGCGAGCGGGGTCGCCTCCGTCGCGTACGCCGCCGTACCGGACAGTCCAACGGTCAGCAATGCGCCGGCGGCCAAGGCGCAGGCCAGCGTTCTCAGACGTCCGGCCACTCGTAATCCACGCATATGGGCGTTTCCTCCAAGGTTTCGTGGGCACGACGGCTGGGCCGCCGCGCCGCTGCCGTGTGCCGGCCGGCCGGGCGCGCCCGGTCGGCCCAGACCGAAGTATGGGCGCTGGCACCCCGCTCGTATCGCCGTGAACACGCCAACCTGTGAACCCAGTGCAACGGCCGAGGCGGTGGCCGATCTCCGGTCACTGACCGCCTACGAGCACCGACCGGAGATTGGACTTACGAGTTGGTGCGAGATGGCGGGTGAGGCGTCCCTAGCCTGCCCCTGACCTGTTGTCAGATGTTGATGTGACGGCCGGAGTTGCGGCTGGCGATGGCGCGGTAGGTGTCGGGCAGGCGGCTGCGGCGGTGTGCCCAGCGCATCAGTTGTTCCAGCGTTTGTAGTCGACGACGGCATGTTCACGGTCGAGGCTGGCATGGCCGTGGCCATGGCCATGGCCCGTCGTGCGACCACCTCGCGGGCCAGTTCCGGGTAAGACCAGTGTGACGGCGGGGCCCGGCCCCGCCAGGTACTCACCGTGTCCACGCACATCCACGTCTGCGCGGCGTCCGGGCGTCGGGGCACCCTCGGGCCGCCAGAAGTACGACGGTTGCCTGCTGCCGGGCCTGAGGTGGTGTCTTGTGACGGTGCGCCACCTTCTTCGGTCAGGTGGCGCTCGGAGGCGGTCAGCACGACGGTCGCGGCGGGGGTGGCAGGCATGAGAGGAGGGCGGCTGTTCCTGCCGGGGCGGTGGGGCCGGCCTGTTGCAAAGGCCACCGACCGGTGGGCTCGGTCCGGTGGCCTGCAGTTGTGGGTGAGGGGCGTTTCAGGTTTCGGGATGGGCCAGCTGGCCGAGCAGGGCTACCGCGTCGTCGAGGGGCACCGGTTGGAAGAACCGCGCGTCGGCGCGCTCAACTGCCTCAATCGCGCGTGGGGCCAGGTCGGCGCCGGTGTCGGTGACGCGCAGTCGTTTGGCGCGGGTGTCGGCCGGGTCGACTTCACGCTCGATGAGTCCTTTGTGTTCCAGGGTGCGCAGTACCTGGGAGGTCATCTTGACGTCGATGCCTGCTTGGCGGGCGAGGGCCAGCTGGTTGGGATGCTCGCCCTGAGTGTTGAGCCACCAGGTGCAGGCGAGCAGCACGAACTGCACATGGGTGAGATCGAGCGGGGCCAGGGCTGTGGCGATGTCGCGCTGCCAGCGCAGGGTGGCGTGCCACAGCAGGAATCCGGGGCTGGCGCCCGGGCTGAGGGGCATCAGCGAAGCGCCAGCTCGGCCAGCGAGGCCATTGTCTCGGGCCAGTCGGCGGTGATGCCCGGACCGATCTGCGTGCCGACCTCGTCGGCGCCGGCGCCGGTGATCTCCATCCGGTACACCACGCGGATCCGGTTGTGGTCGATCCGGTCGATCCGGTGGGTGGTGCGCAGCAGCAGGCCGTCGAAGCGCGCCTCGTCGACGAACAGTTCGTCTTCGACCGTCTCGGCGATGCGCAGCAGTACCGGGTCGTCCCCGGGCGGCGTCATCGTGATCTGGGTGCCCGCCGCGAACGGGCCATTCATCTCGATCTTCTCGATCTCGGCGTTCCAGGTGCCCCAGTTCTCAACGTCGGCCCAGTGCCGCCAGATCGCCCCGGGGGTGGCGCTGGTCTCGATGCTGTGCTCGTACTCCCACATGAGTGGTCTCCTCGGCTAGATGATCTGTCCGTAGATTATCTGCGCAGAGGCTATCTGTCCAATGGTGCGCGAACCCCATCCCGCGGCGCCGCGATCGCCCCCCGAGCCACTGCCGCGCCCGTACCACCGACAAGGTCCTACTAGGGTGCGTTTCAAATGTGCTGGTCATAGCCATTCGTTGATGGCTGCGACCAGCACGGTCGCCTCGTAGCGGACCGCCAACTTGTCGTACC
>NZ_JBEYJU010000221.1:0-3851 GCF_040703965.1 Streptomyces sp. NPDC006655
GGTCCGGTACATCCGAACCGCACGCTCACGCAACTCCAGCGGGTACTTCCTCGGGGCAGGCATCGTCTGGGCTCCTCTCGTGAGACCCATCTGACTCCCTGTCACCCATCCCCGCATCTCGGGGGAACCTCACTACGAATCCCGCACGCCCACGGACGTCGAGCTCGCCGCATGACCCCAGCAACACCGAATCACCCCAAACCCGACAGAGGTGCCTTGACGAAAGACATAGAGGCACCCCCCACGTTCGTCCGGGAGCCCGCGTCGATGCGGACCAGGCTGCCGTTGATGCCCACCCAGTCCGTTGTGCCCTGGTCGCCGGTGTACCGGTAGATGCCGTTCCCCGAGTTCACGCCCCATACCGTCGTCCTGGACCCCGCCGAGGTGGCCGCGAGGCTGCCCCCGATGTTCACCCAATCCGCCACGCCGAAATCCCCTCTGTCGAGCCGGTGTCGGCTCCAACCCTGGGCAATGGAATGACCTCGACGAAAGGGGCGAATACTTGTCTTAACGCAAACGAGCCAGTAAATCGTGATTTCAGTTCCCGTTGCCTTGCAAGGGCGCGGCGGAACCGGCGCGGCCGGGAGCGCTTCGGCCGGACACGCTGTCCCACCCATGGGCTATCGACATGAGCACCGGCCCATGCTCCCCACGAAGCGGCACAGGATTTCCGGTGCATCGGGCGAGGCCGTGGACCTCGGCACGAACGACGCGCGAACAGGTACCGGCCGACAGAGCCCTGTCCGCCAGGGGTCCAGAGGGGTCGCCGCAAGTGCCGCGCGCCCGCCCCTCCCGGCCGGTCGACAGGCAGGCGGGGCGGGCGGGGCGGGCGGTCAGGGGTTGTGGGACATGGTCATGGGGAGGGCCATGAGCTGCACGACGGCGTTGGCCGGGTCGCCGACGGGTGCGAAGTCGACCGGCTGTTGCAGCTGGTAGACGGCGCCCTGCGGGGGGAACACGGTGAGGTTGCTGTTCAGGGTGGTCATCGTCTTGGTGTTGGACAGCACCATCGACTCACCGGTGCCGGGGAACTTCTCGATGGTGAGGGTGAAGTCGTGGAACAGGGTGCTCCTGAACGTCGGCGGCATGTTCGAGAGGACTTCCAGCAGACTGAGGGGCGTGGTGTCGATGTCGGCTTGCGAGAGTGTGACCCTGCCGAGGGTCGGGTGGTCGGCGCTGTACTCCTCGCCGATGATCCTCATCTTCACTCCGCCGAGACCACTGTTGAGGTTCGCCTCGATGCGGACCCTGATGCCGCCCTTGAAGTCGAGCTCGACCATACCGGTCGCGTCGATCTTCAACGGCACGTTCACGGCGTAGCCGGAGCAGGGGATCTCCAGCCCGATCGGGGGTAGCAGGCCGCCAATACTCACCATCGGGACACCTCCGGAGCAGGGGGCCGCGCCGGGCGACGCGGACATGCCGTGCGATTGACGGCTTTCCGCACGCTACCGATCACCACAGGGCCGGGCCTGCTCACGCACCGGGAGACCACGAAAGGATGAATCCGGTGCGACGGCCCAGGCCCAAGCCGTCGGAGCCCGATCCTGCGCGACGCTGACCGCCCGTGCGAAGAGGGCCGGAGTTCGGGGCCCAAGGCCCGGCAGGGGTACGTGAGGGAATCCTTGCGACGCATGCAGCTCTTGGGCGCCTGGCCGGTTTCTTCAGAAGGGGAGGGCGGCCTGGAGCGTGGCATACATCGGCATGACGTTGTCCAGGCCGACGAGGTGCAGGAGCCGCTGCACGGGTGCGGGAACGTTGGCCAGACGGAGCCAGCCGTCGCTGTCCTGCGCGGCACGGTGGGCGTAGACGAGGAAGGAGACGCCGCTGCAGTCCATGAACGTGACGTGTTCGAAGTCGATGACCGTGCGGGGTGCGCATGTCTCGCCTGCGCCGCTGTCGAACACCCAGCCCACGAAGGGCACGCTGCTGCGGTCGATCTCCCCGCTCAGTGTCAGGACGTGCACGCCGGCAGGGGTGGTGTGCTGGGAGACGGCCAGGGGGGATACGTCCATGGGGCCACCTCGTTCTTCCTCCGGAGATCCATGCAACGGAGTCGGTGTCCTCGCCCACGCAAGCGCATGAGCGGTTACAGAGTCAACAAAAGCCGGGTTCGTATACCGCACCACCTCATGGGACGGCGCGCGCTGGTGGCGGGGGCATGGAGGCCCTCAGCTTGCGGGTGAGCCGCCTGTTGATTAAGGACGCGAGGCAGCCGAGAAGACCCCGCGGTGCAGCGTCTGCCGGGTGGCCGGACTGGCAGCACGGCGGCCGATCGCGCCCGCGGCCGTGTAACCCGACTGGTGGCCGAAGCAGCCGTCGACCGCGCCCCCGGCAAGGCTGGCCCCGGCGTCATCGGCCGCGCCTCGTGATGGGACGTGCTCGAGTGCAGCCGGCCGGTGTGAGGTGCGGGTGTGGTGTGGCTGGGGTCCGGTGGTTGGAGGTGCAGATTCCGCTGCTTCACCGGGCCCCAGCTATGGAATCTGGTGCCCGGGAAGGTGGTGGTTACACGGTTTGCCGGAAGTGATGTCGTGCGGCGGGACATGGCTGTGGGCCCCCGAATGTCCCCGGGGGCCCACAGGACTGCTGCTGTTGGCCGGGTTACCAGCGATACCAGCGGCCCTTGCGGCCGCCGGTGCCCGCGCTGCGCATGACGAAGCCCAGCAGCCAGACGACCAGCACGATGACGGCGATCCACCACAGTGCCTTGAGCGCGAAGCCCGCGCCGAAGAGGATCAGAGCCAGCAGAAGAACGAGAAGCAGGGGAACCATAGTTATCAACCTCCGTTGCTCCTGGTGCCCGGCGAATCGAAGAGCACACGGCTGATTCACCTGGTTTCTTCACCGCTCCTGCGGGCACTGGAGCCGGATTCTCCACCGGCGTTCACCAGATCAAACGATAGCGCCGCGTCCGGTTCCGCCGAGGGGACCCCCGGCCCACCAACGTCATCTGCCGGAGATCACTCTGAAGAATCCCAAGATGGCCCTGACCTGGAACCCGCAGGCCGCCGCCATGCCGACCGGCGTGTTCACCCGCTCTGTCGGCATGCGGCTCGCCATCGTCGGCACGGCTCACCTGCAGGTGCGCGACTTGGACCACGGCCTGGAACTCGGCAACCGGTCTGTCGACATCCTCGCCCGCGTCCAGTCCTCCCGGGCCAAGGACTACGTCCGCGAGTTCAACACCGCCCTCGCCCCCTGGCGGCGCGAGCCGGCCGTGCGCGAGTTCCTCCACCGGACCCGCAAGGAGCTCGGCGTCGCCGCGTGACGGCCTGCCCTCCTTAATCGCCGGACGGGCGGAGCGGGATGACGTTGTCGGGGACGGGCTGGTCTTGGCCATCGGGTTGCCGGAGGATGAGGACGGCTGCCGCGAGGGCCATCTGCTCCGCTCGATGCCGGGACTGGGCCTCGGCGGCCCGGGAGTCCTTGAGAGCTTCCTTCAGGCGGACAACTTCTTTGCGAAGCCGCCTTTCGGCCTCCGGCGTCTGGTGCGTTTCCGTACGCACCCGCGCGTAGAACTCCTCCTTGAGGTCGGCATGGCGTTTTTGCAGCGCCATGCGGTGGACACCGGCCTCTGCGGCGAGCGCGACCACCGTGAGGCTGCCGTTGGAGCGGGTGGGCTGGCCGGCCAGGAGGCGGTCCATGGCCGCGCGGATGCGGGAACGCTCGTCCTCGTCCTGCTGGTTCATGCGATGGCCTCCTCGGCGGACTGGGCGCCGGAGTCGTGGGCGTCTGCGAGAGCGCGGAACCGGGCGGGGGTCTGTACGGTGGGCGGTGTAACTCCCGGGCTGGAAGCGACAGTTGATGACTGACGTGACGAGTGACACCGAGGCCGGGAAGGCCGCTGTGAG
>NZ_JBEYJU010000222.1:0-3781 GCF_040703965.1 Streptomyces sp. NPDC006655
TATCGCAAGGCCCTGCGGCTGATGCGGCTCGCCGACCGGCTCGGCATCCCCGTCGTCACCCTCGCCGACACCAGGGCCCCTCGACGCGTTGCACAGCGAGGTGACATGACATCGGACAATCCTCTGAATGATCGTCTGGACGACGACGACTACCCCGCGTACACGATGGGCCGGGCAGCCGAGATGCTCGGCGCCACCCCGGCCTTCCTCCGAGCGATCGGTGAGGCTCGGCTGATCACTCCGCTCCGGTCGGAGGGAGGGCATCGCCGGTACTCCCGCTACCAGCTGCGGATCGCCGCGCGCGCCCGGGAGCTCGTCGACAAGGGGACTCCGATCGAGGCCGCGTGCCGCATCGTCATCCTCGAGGACCAGCTCGAGGAAGCGCAGCGCATCAACGCCGAGTACCGGCGTGCCGCCGGCGAACCGGCGGACCGGGCCGGCTCCGGCTCCGCCTGAACACACGGGCACGTGGCGGTGCCGACCGGGGACCGTCGACCGCCCGAGCGCCGTTGCTTCCCGAGCTGAGAGCGCGAGCCCGGCCCTCGTCACACTCCACCTCCGGGAGGTGGGCGGACCGCCTCCTCTCCGTCACAGCAGCCTGATCAGGGGTGTCAGAACCGTGCCGACGGCGTGGAGCACCCAGGGCGGGGCCGTGGACCAGGCGACCGGCACCCCCTCCCCGACGGCAGGCGGCAGGCGTTCACTGTGGCGTCGGCTCGGGCTGGGCGCTGAGCAGTCGGCGCAGCACGGGCAGGGCAGCGGCGGCGGTGTCCGCCTGGTCCGTGATCAGGTGGGTGAGGGCGACGGGCAGTCGCATTCTGTCGCGGGGGATGGCCAGGACCCGCAGGCCCGCGGCTGCCGCCGCGCGAATGCCGTTCGGGGAGTCTTCCACGGCGAGACAGTCGGCGGGCGGGAGGCCCAGCCGGGCGGCGGCGCGGAGGTACGCGTCCGGTGCGGGCCTGCCGCGGGCCGCGTCCTCGCCGCACACGACCGCGCTGGGGTCCGTGCGACGTGGGCGGGGTGCGAGCTGCTCGATGGAGAGGAGAGCGAGGCCGTGGACGGGACCATCGGCGGCAGTTCCAGCCGGTCGGCGACCTCGGGTGCCAGCGGCGCGCAGATCAGGCCGCTGGTGAAGCGGACGAAGGAGCCCAGGCTCCGGGCGGTGCCGAACTGGGCGGCCATCACGACCCCGCCCTCGTCCTCGCGGTCCGCGTCGTCCAGCACGATCACGGGCCGGCCGGCCCGCAGTTCTTCGAGGGCGGCTGCCACCGCGCCATGGCCTGCGTGCGGCCGCGGCACCGAAACTGACGTCACGGGAACCAGCCCCTTCTCGACCCCGACGTTCCTGCACGATCCACCGGTGACGCGGGCACCCGACTTGAGGGCCGACGGGGCAGCGCGCGCAGCACGACGGTCACTGCCGGACCGCCGGGACCGTTCCGGCGCACCCCGGCGGCGGGGCTGCCTCGTCCCCTGGCATCGCTGTGCTCGGCTCACTCGGTCGGCCTCGCTCTTGACAATAGGCAGGTGAATACCTGCATGATTACGACGTGAGCCTCGAAGCAACGGTGATGGACTCGGTGTTCAAGGCGCTGGCCGACCCCACCCGGCGGCTCCTGCTCGACCGGCTGCGCGAGCACAACGGGCAGACGCTGCGCGAACTGTGCGAGCGCCTCGACATGGCGCGCCAGTCGGCGACGCAACACCTGGACATCCTCGTGCGGGCCGACCTCGTCACCGTCGTACGGCGCGGCCGGGAGCGGCTGCACTACCTCAACCCGGCCCCGATCCACGAGATCGAGGAACGCTGGATCTCCGGTTTCGACAAACCCCGCCTGCAAGCGATCAGCGCAATCAAGCACCAGGCAGAGGAGTACGCCATGACCACCGCACCCACACCGGTACCGGACTACGTCTATGTCACCTACATCCGCGCCAGTGCGGAGCAGGTGTGGCAGGCCCTGACCGACGCCGAGCTGACGGCGCGCTACTGGGGACACGCCAACGTCTCCGACTGGAAGCCGGGCTCGGCCTGGGAGCACCGGCGAGCCGACGGGTCAGGCAGGATCGACGTGGTGGGGCATGTCCGGGAGGCCGAGCCCCCGACCCGGCTGGTCGTCACCTTCGACGACGCCCCTGATGCCGAATCGCCGAGGGAGCCGTCGGTCGTCACTTTCCTCGTCGAACCGCATCAGGACATCGTCCGCCTCACCGTGACCCACGAGAACCTGCCCAATCAGGAGATGCTGGGCGGCATCTCGGCCGGCTGGCCGGCCGTGCTGGCCAACCTCAAGTCGATGCTGGAGACCGGCGAGGTCCTGCCGCAGGCGCCGTGGGAGATGTCCCGCGCCCACACCTGAGCCGCGCCTCCCAGCCCCTCGTTCCTTCCGCAACGCCCGCACAGTGAGGTGCGACACATGCTGGACACCGCCCCGCTCCAGGACGCCTACCGCGCACTGCTCGACGCCGCCGCCCACGTGGCCGACGCCGACGACCCCGGCCCCGCCCCGCCGGACGGCGAGTGGAACGCCGACCAGATCCTCGCGCACGTCTCTCTCGTCAGCGCCGCCACCATCTCCGCCGTCGCAGGTGTCGCAGCGGGATCCCACACCACGTACGACAACCGGATCGCGCTCGACGCCTGGACCATCGAGCGAACCATCGCGCACGCAGGCGGCAACCCCGGGCTCCGGGACCGCATCGGCGGCCAGGCAGCCGCACTGTGCGCACTCGCCGGAGGTGCGGCGCTCAGCGACACCGAACTCGGCACCCTGGTGCCTGCCCGGCTCCTGTCCAACGACAGCCTCCTGGTCGATCAGCCCATGCCGCTGCGCGACATCGTCACCGGACTGGCGGAGGCAGAACTGCCCGGCCACACGAAACAGCTCCTCGACCTCCTCCCCGACCGGACCGTGGCCGTGGCCATGCCGGATTGACGCCGGAGGCACGCCGCCGTCGAGAGACGGCGCGGACCCGGACGGCGGAGCGGGATGAGCAGGCGGTCGAGCATGGGACGGAGGCGCCTGGACAGAGGTGGAAGAGTCCGGGCGGCCTGCCGGACCGACGGTCGGGTCCGACCGGCGCGACACCATCCGCCGACCGGCGCGACGGCATCCGCCGAACGGGTCGCGTGAGCCGCGGGCCGCTACGCCGCGCGCGGGCCCGAGGCGGACCCCTGTTCCTCCTCGGGCCAGAAGGCTTCGTCCTCCCCGAAGTCCGGGGCTTTGAAGGGGTTCGTCGCCGGAGCCGACGAGGCCGGCGCGACGCAGCGGGTCTGCTCTTCCAGGGCGGAGAACAGCGAGGTCAGATCGATGAGGGGGCTCGCTTTCAGGGGCGGGGGCAGCGGTCCTACAGCTTGGTCATCTTGGAGTACGGGCTCAGGACCCGCACTTGCTCCGAGCCGAAATTCACGAGTACCGCGATGCCGTCCTCGATGCCGACCACCCGGCCGAGGCCGTGCACATCGTGAGTGACCTGGTCACCCACGGCGAAGTGCTTGGGAGCCGGCGTGGTCGGGGCCTTGAAGGGACTGGTGGGCAAATGACGCTTCGGTGCAGCAGGCTTTGTCATGTTGCCCCTAGTATGCGCCTACGGACCGCGCCGATGGCTGCCTCGCTGATCGTCGACTTCACTCAGGCAGGAGCCGAGTCATGCGGCGGACGCACATCCTTGGAGGCAATAGCTCGTGCTGATCGCTCAGCGTCCCTCGTTGACCGAAGAGGTCGTCGACGAGTTCCGCTCCCGGTTCGTGATCGAGCCGCTGGAGCCGGGCTTCGGTTAC
>NZ_JBEYJU010000223.1:0-3704 GCF_040703965.1 Streptomyces sp. NPDC006655
GGTACGACAAGTTGGCGGTCCGCTACGAGGCGACCGTGCTGGTCGCAGCCATCAACGAATGGCTATGACCAGCACATTTGAAACGCACCCTAGTCCCGGACAACTACAACAACCGCCGGATGCCCGGCGGAGACCTCGTGTCTCTGCGTCGCGAGGTGCAAGAGTTCACCTGTTCCGGGGAGAGGTACGAGTGGGAACTTTTTGCACGCACCCACTGGATCGATGACTCCATGCTTTACCTCCGGGGCCTGTTGGACCTGCTCGCCCCACACATCGCACAGCCCGGCTATGGGGGCCACTTCCGACATATATCCGACACCGAAGTGACTGTCTTCGACTTCCGCGATGGAGCGTACGAGCCCTTCAAGATATGGGGTGTCGACCCGCGGTGACCGGACGGCAAGGGGTTTGCGCCCCGCGCCCCAGCGGAGGCAGTCAGCGGAGAGTCACGGTGCGGCCGCTCCAGGACGAAGAGCGGTCGTACCACATCCGTGCCAGAACGGGCGGGGAGCCACGGGGTATCGGGGTACACCGAGGCGCGTGCCGAAGGCGACAACCGGTACTCCGTCCGTCTGATCGCGGGCGCGGACGACAACGCCGGCGGCAACATGATCCTGGCGATGTAAAGCGCAACCGAGTCCTGAACGGCGACGCCTTCTGCTTGCAGATCACTGACCGACAGAGAGGCACCCCATGGCACTCCTCGCCGAGTACAGCGTCACCGCAAGTCCCGACCGCCGAGTCGTCGAGGTCCACGACGCCGACGCCTACCTCGGTGACAGCGCAGCCTTGGCAGCCGCTGAGGTACAGGTCGTAGCCGGCAACGGCTACCACCTGTACCTGCTCAGCCGCCAGCCCGCCATCGACGTAAAGGTCACCGTCCGTATCTGGGACACGCCCCCCGAGCCCCCCGCCGACGCAGAAGGCCACACCCCGGTCAGCATCGAGTCCGAGACCGGCACCCTCGTCGTCAACCAGCTGACCATGGGCCCGGCTGGCCAGATGACCCTGCCCCGCCCGGGGGTGTACGAGGGCTATGCGTGGTGGTCGGGACGCGAGGCGGCGTCCGCCTACTACGACGAGATCCTGAAGAGCATGACCGACGACTGGTCCCTGGAGCAGATCCAGCACGCATGGGACCAGTGTCCCGCTGACGAACGCTACGTCCTCGACCTGGCCTTCACCCGGGAGTCCGAACCGGACGACGAGGACGACTGACAGCCTGCGCTCGCCGTATGCCGGGACTCGGCCAAGCAGCAGTAGGTGTGCGAATGCCCGGCTCGGCAGCGGTCCGTGCGTGAGCGATGCGTGAGCGATGCGCGGCGATGCGTGAGCGGACGGCGCGGCGCAAGCCGTCCCGGAGTGGAGGGCGTAACACCCGGCACCGCCTTGACCAGGTGGAGGGCCCTGACGATCAAGCCCCCTACCAGAGGAGACCCGCGGGTAGGGGGCTTGTTGCCGTGATCACCCATCAACCGGGCATGAGCGATCACCTGACGACGGAGTCCAGCAATCCGGCGATCAGAAGGAAACGGTGAGTCCCACCTGGTGGTACTGGCCGACGGTGTCCAGGACCTCGTCCTTGACCGCGCCGACCTGAGCCACGAGGTCCGAGCTGCTGATCGCCGTGGGACCGGCGGTGATGCCGGCCTGCGGGCTCAGGCCACCGGAGACGGTGTCGAGCTCGGCGTCGGAGATTTCAAGGGTCTGAACCTGGGGAGCGGAGTTCATCATGAAACTGCCCTTCGTATGGATGTTCCACAAGGGGGAGCAGCCCGAGCTGGGGACAGATGCTCGGCCGCGACCGCAGCCCACGCCATCCGTTTCCGGACATCTTGGCGCGAACCCTGCGGTGCGAAGGATCAAATCACGGAGCGTGCCCGGCATCCAGTCGATCACCGTTTCCAGCAGTGCAGTCGCAACGGTGGAACACGCATCCGTGCACGCATGCACACGAATTGAGGGCAGCCTCTCTACATGTAGTGCCGCACAGTGAAACCGGCAGCTGTTGTCACGTTGGCTCCGACTGCGACAACTCCGGATCAATCGAACCCACCTGTGCCGCAGTTGCGCCTTTGCTGTGGAGATCCAGTTGCGGAGTTCGGTGACGGAGAACCGGGTGCCGCAGGGGTGAACCCTGCCGGGGGCGCAGCGCTCGCGAAAACCGGATACGTAGGAGCAGGGGTTCAGCCGCCGTCGTGCGACCTTCGACGGGCGCGACAACCCGTGCCTACCTAGACTTGAGTCGCAACAGCCGGTTGCGCAGGGGGGTCCCCGCTTGAGGCGGCAGTCAACTCCCGACATCGCAAGGAGGCGGCCCAACCATGGCTACTGCATCCGAGACTCCCGTACTTGACACGATCGCCGCCATGACGATCGACTCCATCGAGCACTGCCACATGGACGAGCGGACGCTCATCCTCTCCCGTATCGCAGCACTCGTGGCCATGGACGCACCAGCGGTCTCCTACCTGGCCCACATCAATCCCGCGATCAAGGCCGAGTTCACGGTCGAGCAGTTGCAGGACCTACTCGTCGCCACAGCTCCCGTCGTCGGGACCGCACGGGTCATGTCGGCCGCAAGCCACATAGCCCGAGCGTTCGGTGTCGCACTGGCCCTGGCCGACAGCGAAGCCGAAGCCATCGCCCAGGCCGAAGCCGACAGTCGTACCGCCTCCTGACGGTCGGCAGCGGCACGGTCGGAAGGGCAGGCTCAGGAGAGGCTTCCTCCCGGGCCGCGTCGAAGCCGGGTCCGGGCGGGGAGGCGATGGGGGGTTAGGATCCCCGCCAGGCGGGGCCGTAGCGCAGGGGTCGTCGCGCGCGGTCTCCAAAATCGCGAGGACGCCGGTTCGAATCCGGCCGGCTCCGCCGTTCGCGGTGCAGCCTTCCGACCCATGGCGAGGGCGCGACCGTCACCCCGGGCGTCGGCTTCGTGCCTGGTGGGGCCGGTGCTGCCGGTCACGGCGGCACCGGCGCCGTCACCGGCCCGTCCGGTACCGCCGGCGGTGGCGGTGCGGGGCGGGCTCCTCGTACGCTCCGACCGGCTCGGGGGCGACCGCGGGTACGGACACCATCGGCACGCCGATACTGAAGATCACCGACACGGCGGCGCAGTCGACGCCCCTGACCGCGACCCCGCCCACGTTCACCCGTACCGCCGCCACGCCGGACTGCACCGACATGACGGCCACCACGACGACAGCGGCCGGCCCATCCGGGATGCTGCGGTTGCCGCTTACCTGGTGGATTCATCCCATTGGGCTAGAGCGGCACGGCGGGCGCAGGCTGTTGCCAGGCGCAGGGTCTCGGTGACCGCGTGCGGGGTGTCGGTGACGGGGAACAGCACCTGGCGTACGGCACGTTCGGCGTCGACGACCAGGATCAGCGGCTTGTGCCGGAGTCGTCCGTCGACGCGGAAGACCGGCAACCGCAAGGCGGCCGTGAAGCGTTGGTCGATGTCGGACAGCAGGGGGTACGGGATCTTCTCGGCCTGCGCGAACTGCGCCTGCTCCGCGGCCGTTTGGGTGCTGATGCCGCGCACGTCCACGCCCGCCCGGCGGAAGTCGGGCCAGGCGTCCCGGAAGAGCCGCGTCGCCGGTGCGGGGTCGACGGCTCCCGGGATCGGGTCCCGCTCGGTTCCCGGGGTCGAGTCCCGCTCGGTTCCCGGGGTCGAGTCCCGCTCGGTTCCCGGGGTCGAGTCCCGC
>NZ_JBEYJU010000224.1:0-3637 GCF_040703965.1 Streptomyces sp. NPDC006655
ATGGGCCCGCCGATGATCATCGCGATGATCCCGACGACCGCCACGACCACCTTGCAGACGGTGACGATGGTGTCCCAGTTGTCCTCGAACCAGTGACCGACGTCCTGCCACCAGTGCCGGTTCGGGATCCCCGCGTCGGACGCCTCGTCGATCTTCCGCTTCGCCTCACCCGCCGCGTCGTCCCGCATCTTCCGGGCGTCCTCGGCCATCTTCTTCGCGGCGTCGAGGGCGCTCTGCGCGGAGGTGACGTCCGACTGGGCGTTGGTGTGGGCGGACTTGGTGCTCTGCACGTCCCGGGTGGCCGCCCGCACCTTGCCCTCGTCCGGCTTGTCGGCGTCCGACGTGCTGCCGGTGGGGTCGTCCTTGTACTTGTCGGCTTCCTTCGTCGCCCGAGTGACCCAGGAATCGGCCGAGGAAAGGCGGGACTTGGCGGAGGAGAGGTCGGACTGCGCCTCCTTCGCCTTGGCGAGGGCCTTGTCCGCCAGCGCCTGCGCGCGCTCCAGCTTGGGCCAGTAGTCCGCGAGCGCGTCCCCGCACAGCTCGTAGGACTTCTTCAGCTTCTTCAGGTTCTTCGGAACGTCCTTGAACTGCTCCTTGAACACCTCCGCCGACTTCCCGGCCCACTGCAGAAGAGCGTCCTCGCCGGCCATGCCCTTGACCAGACGCAGCGCGTCGGAGACGTCGTCCGCGAAGGTGTGGAGCTGTGCGGCGAGGGTGCGCACGCGCTGCGGGTCGCCGGGGGTGGGGTCCTTGTCGAGGTCGAGTGGATGCCAGTCCGCCGGTCGGTACCCCGCCATGTCCCCGCAACCCCCGTCGCGTACGCCCCGTCAACAAGCCTGTGCACACGCGAACTTACAAGGAACGGCAGTTCGAGGTGAAGCCCAGCGAGTCAGGCTCACAACGCGATCAGGCGGTAGGCCAGAGCCTGGTCCACCAATTCCTCGGCCGTGAGCTCCGGGTCCGAGTAGTAGATCAAGTCGCTTACCCGGGGATGCAGGACACTCTGCTTCAGCTCCTCCAGCAGTGCGTCATGTTCCCGCTCGGGGATGGCGCGTCCATGATCTGCTGAACCAGCAGAATGAGTTCGTCAGGGGTTTTCGAAGGCACGCAAGCATCCTCTCGGCTCAGCCGAAGTGTTCAGCGAAGGCGGCGTCCACGCAGGATCCGCCGGCCGCCCTCGACCGCGTCCGTGCACCAGTGCACCAGTGCACCAGTGCACCAGTGCACCAGCGTGCCGCGCACGGTCACGTCCACGCACCGACGCTTGAACCAAGGTGGCAGTTCCCGGAACGGCACCAAGGTGAGTGTGTCGCCGATCGCGTCCGCGGCCGGAGCGCCCGGCCCCTCGGCGCGCAGCGCGGCGAACAGCTCCGGGGTGAGTCGGCGGTTGAGGCGGGCCGCGGTGCCCGCCGCGGTGCAGGCGTACCCCCGCTCCCCCGGGTCCGGGAGTTTCATCGCCCTCACGATCCGAGGGGTCGCCGCCTCCAACGGGCAGTTGAGAGCCGGCCCGATCACCGCCGTACCGAGACGATCCTCGCCGCTCTCCCAGTCCGTGAGGACCGGTCCGCTCAGTCCGCGAAGCGGAACGTCGACGTGATCGCGTCGAAGATGTCGAAGAAGGAGTCGGCGAGGTCGAGGACCTGGCTGCTGCCGGCCACCAGTGCGACCTTGCCCTCCTGGCCGGGGACCGGGATGAAGGTCTGCATCAGGACGGCGCGGATGGTGCGGCCCAGGCTGTCCTCGGGGATCGGGATGTCCTCGATGCCGTACGTCCGGGCGGCGGGACCCACGCCGGGGATGTCGACCGTCGTCACCTTGCGCCAGGAGTCGCCCTCCCGGTGGGCCTCCTTGGGGGCGAGCTGGGCGGCGATGGCGGCCGGATCGTTGGAGAGCGGAGCACCCTCGCGGGTCCGGCCGCCGACCAGCGACACCGTGACCGACCCGGTGATCGGGGTGTCGCCGCCGAAGCTCTCCGCCATGCAGCCGCAGTACATCGCGCCCGACTTCCAGGCGTCCGCCGCGGACTTGCGCAGGAAGCCGATGTACGTGTCCCGGTACTGCGCCAGCTCCGGGTACTGGGCGACGCGCTCGTTCACCATCCGCCGGATCGAGTCGTCCCGCGACTCCGGCCGCACGTCGAACTCCCACCACGACTCCGGCACCTTGATCCGGAAACCGCCGCGCTCGATGGTGAGCGTCTCCATGTAGCGCGCCATGCTGTACGCCGCCCCCGTCCGATGATCTGATATACGGTGCGGCCCAGACTACGAGATGCGCGAACGAGGGACGGTCACGTGGGCAACGGCAAGAGCGACCTCGCGATACCGCTCAGCGAGCTGGAGGACTACGGCCGCAAGCTGCGCTCCATCAAGGAGCGCCTCAACCACACCAAGAAGATGTTCGAGTCCTACCAGGACGACGTCGGCAGCAGCACGGTCTACAACGCCCTCGACGACTTCGAGTCCAACTGGCACGACGGCCGCGAGGACATCACCAAGCAGATCGATTCGCTCGCCGACATGTCCGACACCGTGGTCCGCGAGTTCAAGAAGCTGGACGACGACCTCGCGAAGAAGGCGAAGGACGCGGTACGGCCTGAGGGTCAGCAGCAGCAACAAGGCGGCGGGAACAAGGCGGAGTAGACCGCGTCCTCCGCGCACAGGCTCACGCCACCCCGGACACCGCACTGCTCATCATCGACGTGCAGCGCGCCCTGCTGAAGGACGCCCATGACGGCGAGGCGTGCCCGGGCAGGGTCGCCGACCTCGCGGAACGGGCGCAGGCGTACCTCACTCCCCGGCGGCGGCCGCGTGGGAGAGGAAGGCCGTCCAGGTGGCGGGCGGGAAGGTGAGGTGGGGGCCGCGGGACGGGGTCGCGGTGTTCTTGGAGTCGCGGATGTGGACGGTGGCGGGGCTGACGGCGACTTCGACGCAGGAGTCGCCTTCACTGCCACTGCTGTAGCTGCTCTTGAACCACGTCAGACCGGAGGCGTCCTCGGCCGTGGTCGTGCGGATCATGTCTCCCCCAGCAGTTGTTCGATGAAGGCCGTCGACTCACGTGGCGTGAGCGCCTGCGCCCGGATGATGCCGTACCGCAGTTCAAGGATACGGAGCTGCTTCGCATCGGACACCGGTCGGCCGTTGGCCACTGCTACCGAACGCCCCACTGCCGAGCCGTCCTCGGACTTCAGCACCTCGATTCCGCCGTCGACCCCCGCGTGCTCCTCGCGGTCCATGGGCATCACCTGAAGCTCGACGTTCCGCAACTGCGCGGCTTCCAGCAAGTGTTCGAGCTGCTGACGGAGCACCGCCCGCCCGCCGAGCGGACGCCGAAGCGTCCACTCCTCCAGAACGAAGCTGAGTTCGGGTGCCGGGTCACGATCGAAGACGGCCTTACGGGCCACACGCGCGGCAATGAAGCGCTCCACCTCGTCCCCGCTGTACGCCGGACGACGCATCAGGAGCAGCCGTCGCGCGTATTCGGGTGTCTGCAACAACCCGTGGATGTGGAGCGGGTCGTAGAGCTGGAGCTCGACCGCCCTCGGATGGCGTCCCGCTTGGTGGTGTAGCCGATCAAGGCCGGGGCGTGCGCCCGGGGCGTGTGCTGATGAGGATTCCGCTCCCTGCCCAGCAGGCGG
>NZ_JBEYJU010000225.1:0-3597 GCF_040703965.1 Streptomyces sp. NPDC006655
GGCGGTGGGATTCTCCCACCGCCCGCTTCCGTGTGTACCGGCCGGTGCCTGCCGGCCGGTGCCCGCCGTGCGGCCTCAGCTGGTGTGCTTGCTGTGGTCGGTACCGATCTCCTCCCAGCCGCCCAGGGTGGTCTGCAGCGACTTGACCAGCTTGTCGGTGCCCACCGCGACCCACTTGCGGCCGACGAGGTAGAAACCGCCGTAGTCCTTCGCGTCGTTGATCCACTCACGCTGGCCGCGGTCGGTGGCGAAGGTGGCGAAGACGAACTTGCCCGCCGGGACCTTGCAGATGGCCTGGCGGACCTCGTCGGAGTCGATCTGCATGTCCGGGGTGCACTTCACCTTGGCCGCCAGGCTCTCCAGGCTGCCGGTCGCGGTGACCGGGATCTTCGTCTCCGCACTGCTGTCGCCGGATCCGCAGCCCGCCAGCGCCAGTACGGCCACGGCGCCGGCCGCCGCGAGCATCGGTCGGGTCAACCTCATCTGTTCCTCCGGTCGCGTTGCTGGCCCTGGGGTGCCTCCGGGGGCCCTCCCCTTCGATACGGCCGCGGGGCACGGGGCGCTCAAATCGAACGCGGATCCAGGATGCCGTGGTCACCCGGGCGGCGGTGACCGACCAACGACTGGCTCGTTCTCCAGGACGTGCAGTCACAGGATGTAGCCCAGCGTCACGCCGCCGCCTCCGCCGGGGTCCCGGGGCCGGCCGTCGATGTCGAGCAGGCCGAGGCCGCGCTCGTCGAGCACTACCCACGGCTGGTCCGGCTCGCCTATCTGGTGCTGCCGCCCGGCCCCGGCCGCGGCCGCCGCGTCCTGACCGCGCACGCCCTGGTCCAGCGGGCGCTGCCCCGGGGCCGCAGGCCGGCCCCCGTCGTGCCGGCCCAGCCGACGGGCCGGGACACCGACCCCGGGTACGCGCTCGTCCGCCTCGAAGTGGTGCGCTCGGCGCTGGCGGCGGGCCGGCCGTTCCGGTTCACCGCATGGCCCACCCGCGCCCAGCTGCCGCCGCTGGTTCCCCAGGTGTGGGGCCTCAGGCTCTTCCCGCGCTCCGGGGGCGCCGACGAACTCGCCCTGGACCAGCGGCTCGGCACGCTCTCCGGGCCGGCGCGGGCGGCGTACGCGCTGCGCGGTCTCGAACAGCTCCCCGACGGCGACGTCCGCGGCATCCTCAGGGCGGCCGGGATCGAGCACCCGGAGGGCGCGCTCGCCGAGGCGAACGGCGTCCCGGCGCAGTACCCGCTGCTCGACTCCCCCGAGTTCGACCCCTGTTTTCTCCAGGCCCGGCCCACCGACCTGCTGCGCCGCCGCCGGCACACCAGGGCCGCGCTGGCCGCG
Source organism: Streptomyces sp. NPDC006655 (assembly GCF_040703965.1). Classification (NCBI taxonomy): domain Bacteria; kingdom Bacillati; phylum Actinomycetota; class Actinomycetes; order Kitasatosporales; family Streptomycetaceae; genus Streptomyces; species Streptomyces sp. NPDC006655. Next base: position 1,333 of record NZ_JBEYJU010000225.1, read on the forward strand.
GCCGCCGCGCTCGCGGTCTGCGGGGCGCTGGTGGCGCTGCCCGGCGGCGGCTGGGGTGCCGACGGCGCGGCCGCCCCGGTGTACGCGGGGAACCCGGCGGCCCGGGCCGCCCTGGACCCCGCCCAGGTGACGAAGGTCCCGGCCACCGCGTGGCGGACGGCCGCCCGCACCGACTTCTCCGTCTGGCCCGCGCGCGGCGCCCTCACCGGTGACACCGCTCTGCTGCGCCGCGCCCTGGCGGTCTGGGCCCGCCCCGGCGCCACCGTGCGCGTCTCGGCGACCCCCGGCACCCAGACGGGCGGCCCGGCCGGACCGCCCCAACTGCTCTACGCGGGCCTCGTCGACAGCGCCCGCGTGGTGGTGTTCTACGACGGTCTGCGCATCGCCCGCTACGCCGAGCCGAAGGACGGCACCGCGGGTGCGGCACTGGACTTCGCCCGCGTCGACGGCGCGACCGGCCTGGAGGCGAGCGCCCTGGTCCTCGGCCGGGCCGACGGCAACGTCCGCTATCTGACGGCACCCTGGGTGACCGGAGTCGCCGAGCGGGACCTGATGAAGCCGGCCTCGCCGGCGACGGACGTCGCGGTGACCGGCGGCGTGACCGGTCCGCTGGCCAGTGGCGCGCTGCGGCAGGGGGCGTGCACCTCGTGGACCGTGCTCCAGCTGACCGACGCCCAGGGGGCGGGGCTCGCGACCGACCTGGGCGAGCTGGTGCCGGCCCGGCTCACCGCCGGGCGGCCCGGGGAGACCGGCGAGGACTCCGGGGCGGTGGCGCGGGACTGGGCGCCGTACGCCTGCTCGCTGACCGCGGAACGCTCGGCGGGGGTGCGCGGCGTCAACGCGTGGGCGTTCGCCGAGCAGCCGCTGCCGGCCGGCGGTGGCACCGGGTCGTGGGTGTGCACCCGGGCGGAGACCTGGCGGGGCGACGGGACGCTGGCCCTGGCCCAGTTCCGCACCCCGGGCAGCCGGTTCGGGGCGGTGGTGGCCAAGGGGACCGATGTGACCGCCTGTGGTCCGCGTGATCCGCAGGTGCTGGCCGGGGTGTTGTGGAAGTCCGGGAGCGGCCAGTGGTACCTGCTGGCCGCGGGCGGCCGGGACACCACGTCGATCCGGGCGACCGGCGGGGTCACGGCGTCGGCGCCGGGCTCGTTGCTGGTGGCCAGGGCGAAGCAAGGGGCCCAGGCCGCTCTGAAGGGAACGCTGGCGGGCGGGAGCGAGATCCGCGGGCTGCGGTGAGCCCGGCGCCGCCGGATCCTGCGGAGCCTGCCAACCGCGTCCCTCGGGAAGGGAGATGGCACGCCGGGGCATGCCGCTCCCGGACACGGAGCGTGCCGACTCGATGCTGGTTCGTGTGTCCCGGACGGGCGACGGGAGGCTTGGGCCGATCAAGTGAACCCGGGTGACCGGTCGGGGCCGCGGGAGGCCGAATCCGATCGGTAAAGTGTTCGCATGAGTACCGGGGTACGCCGCAGACTTGGGGTCGAAGAGCGACGGCAGCAGTTGATCGGCGTAGCCCTCGAACTGTTCAGCCGCCGCTCGCCCGACGAGGTCTCCATCGACGAGATAGCCTCGGCCGCGGGTATCTCGCGGCCGTTGGTGTACCACTACTTCCCCGGCAAGCTCAGCCTGTACGAGGCCGCGTTGAAGCGGGCCGCGGAGGATCTCGCGGGGCGCTTCACCGAGCCGCACGAGGGGCCGCTCGGCGCCCGGCTGCTGCGCGTGATGCGGCGCTTCTTCGACTTCGTCGACGAACACGGCCCCGGTTTCGCCGCGTTGATGCGCGGCGGCCCCGCCGTCGGCTCCTCCGCCACCAACGCGCTCATCGACTCCGTACGGCAGGCCGCGTACGAGCAGATCCTCTCCCACCTCGGTGTCACCGAGGCCCCGGCCCGTCTCGAACTCGTCATCCGCTCCTGGATCTCGCTCGCCGAGTCGACGGCGCTGATCTGGCTGGACGGGCGGCGCATCCCGCGCGGCGAGCTGGAGGTGCAGCTCGTGCACGACTTCGCCGCGCTGACGGCGGTGAGCGCCTCGTACGACGAGGAGATGACCGCGTTGGTGAAGCGGATGGTGGAGGGCGAGCCGACGGACGGCCCGTTCGCCGACCTGGCGGCCCGGCTCATAGCGCTCGCCGGCTGACCCGGCCCTCGTACGTCCGGTACGAGAAGGACCTAGTAGTGCTTCGTTAGGTTCTGCCCTGTCTGTGGCGGCTTCGTTGGGTGGGTAGGGGTCGTCCGCAGGTGGTGCAGGTACCGACCCAGCACC
>NZ_JBEYJU010000226.1:0-3252 GCF_040703965.1 Streptomyces sp. NPDC006655
AGCTCGGCGGCGACGCCGGAGTTGGACCGGCCGCCCGCCAAAAGCTCCAGCACCTCCCGCTCGCGCGGTGTAAGCCGGTCGAGTGGATCGCTGTGCCGGCGTACCAGCAGCTGCGCGACGACCTGCGGGTCGAGCGCAGTGCCGCCGGCCGCCACCCGGCGCACCGCCTCGGCGAACTCCTCGACGTCGGCGACGCGTTGCTTGAGCAGATAACCGACACCCGAGGTGTTGGCGGCGAGCAGATCGGAGGCGTACCGCTCCTCCACGTACTGCGACAGCAGGAGCACGGCGGTACGCGGATACTGGCGGCGGATCACCAGCGCGGCGCGTACTCCCTCGTCGGTGAAGCCGGGCGGCATGCGCACGTCGACCACGGCGATGTCGGGCCGATGCTCCTCGACGGCCGCCAGCAGCCCTTCTGCGTCGGCAACCTGCGCGCACATCTCGAAGCCGGCCGCCTCCAGCACCTTGACCACGCCGATGCGCAGCTGGGACCGAGCAGGACCTCGGCCGCTCGGGTCTCCAGCCGCACCAGAGCGCCGGTCAGCCGGGGCCCGAGGAACAGCAGGGCGAGGCCGCCGACGGTGACGTACGCGGCCTGCGTGGTGTACCCGAGGTCGGTGACCCGCCACTGCGGGGGCAGCGCCCAGATCCACACGTAGATGCAGGCGGCCACGAGAGCGGCGGCCCGGACGGCGAGGACGGCGAGGTCCAGGACGGCGAGCAGCGGACCCGCCACAGCGTGGTAGCAGACCTGCCGCCACAAGGCCCGGCCGGCCAGCCGGCGCACCGCCGACTTCCCGTTGCGTCCCGGCCCGGGTACGGCGGGGCGCGGAAGGTCCTTGCCGACGAGCGCCCGGTAGCGCCGCCGCTGCCCGGCGGTCAGCAGGGGTGTGACCACGAGTGTGAGCAGCACGGGCAGCGGAATCACGGCCACCGCCCAGGGCGCGTGCACCAGCGCTGCCAGCGTGCCGAGCAGCCAGAGCCACAGGGGCACCACGGCGAGGTGGAGCGGCAGACCGGCGGCGACGAGCGCGGTTTGGTGTTTTGCCCTGTGCAACGGCCGGCCCGCAGCCCGCTGCAGCCACGTCGTGAGGTGCATGCGTCAAACGGTAAAGCCGCAGGCCATCCCTGTGCCATGACGTTACCGCCCGGTTCGGGGCTGCACTTTTCTCCACCCCGGGTCGGAACCCTGCGTGACTGACGGCGCCCTGCTGTGCGGCGGAGGGTGGAGCACGTGAAGGAGAGAGCCGGCGGGGAGCGGGGGAAGACGATGCGTCAACCGGCTGTGTGCGATGAGGAAGTGGCCGGTGCCGAGGGCTTCGGCCGCGCCGAGGTCATCGCGCTCCACGGACAGGCGCAGGAGCCGCGCCCGGCGAGGGGCGTGCGGCGGGCCGGGTGGCTGCTGGTCGCCTGCGGGTTCGCCCTGCTGCCGTGGCTGTACGTGCTGGCCACCGGCCTGCCGGCCACCGGGACCGCTGCGCACTGGCCGGCCGCCTGGGCCGGGCTCGACGCGCTGGAGGCGCTCGGTCTGATCGCCACCGGCCTCCTCGCCGCCCGCAGCGACCGGCGGCACGCCCTGGCAGCCGCCGCGACCGCGACGCTGCTTGTGGTGGACGCCTGGTTCGACACCACGACCGCGGCCCCGGGCGGCGACTTCGCCACCGCGGTCGCCATGGCGCTCGGCGCCGAGCTGCCGCTCGCCGCGCTGTGCGGCCGGCTGGCGCTGCGGGCGCTGAGCCGGCCCGCGTGACGCCGACCGCCCGACTACGTACCACGGACCGAATCTATCCACCGGAGAACACCATGCACCGCATCACCACCGCTGCCGTCGCCCCAGTCGCCTCCGCCCAGCCGGTCCGGGCCCGGACCCGCTGGGCGGTCGCCGCCGGCGCGGGCGCCGCGTTGGCCGCCGCCTGGTGGCTGGGCGACACGGCGCCATATCCGTACGCCCAACGCGGCCTGCTCGACGTACCGTTGCCGTTCCTGACCGCCGGCCGGATGGACGCCGTACTGCGGCCGCGGCCGGGGGAGCGGATGCTCGAGATCGGCCCGGGGACCGGCCTGCAGACACTGCACGTCGCCCCGCAACTCGGGCCGCAGGGACAGCTCGATGTGCTCGACATCCAGCAGGAGATGCTCGACCACGTGATGGGCCGCGCCGAGCGCGACGGCCTGGCGACGGTCAGGCCCACCCGCTCGGACGCACGTGAACTGCCCTACGCCGACGCGACGTTCGACGCCGTATACGCCGTGACCGCGCTCGGCGAGATCCCCGAGCCGGACCGGGTACTGCGCGAGGCGGCACGGGTGCTGGCACCAGGCGGGCGGCTGGTGATCGGCGAGTTCTTCGACCGGCACTGGATCCCCTTCGGCCGGCTGCACCGGCTCGCCGACGCCGCCGGCCTGCACTTGACCGAGCGCCGCGGCCCAAGCCCGGCATACCTCGCCCGCTTCGGACCCTGCAGAGCCGACGCGCCAGGCCGCCAGAGCGAGCGCCTCGCCCACAGCGACCGGGACACCAGCGACGGGCAAGCGTGAGCACCACACGCAGAAACCGCGATCACCGAGCTGAACGACCTGGGGCGCGGTAGGCCGCTCCACCAGGCGAGCGGGCTGCACCCCTACCGCGGCCAGCCACGAAAACGCTCGAGCTCGCGCATCTTCATGCCAGCACGGTGATCACGCCGGATTGCCGCGTACGGCTCGGCCTTCGACCTCTGCGGCATGACCGGACCTTTCACCAGGAGCACCTCGGTGCTGCCCTGGAAAGTACCCCACCGCTGTCAAAACTCGGGTGCTGGCTCAACTTCTGTAACGCAGCCACTCTGAGTGACGGTCGAGCCTCTTCGAGCCGTACGCGAAGCCGCCCGAAAATGGCCCGTCAGCCCGGCGGTTGGGCTGACAGTTCGCGGCCGTGGAAGACGTCGTGCTCCGGCTCAAGGAGTTGTTGTTCCCGTCTATCGCGGACGTCGCGGTGCTGTCGGTGGCCCCGCACATCGAGATAGTGCGCTGGGATGCGCAATGCAGGGCGAACGGTGCCCTGTGCCCGGTCTGCGGGGTCTGGTCGAACCGGGTTCATGGTTCCTACCTGCGGTTTCCCGCTGATGTGCCGAGCGGTGGCCGAAGCGTTGTACTCCAGCTGAGGGTCCGTCCGGGATGGCGTCCCGCTTGGTGGTGTAGCCGATCAAGGCCGGGGCGTGCGCCCGGGGCGTGTGCTGATGAGGATTCCGCTCCCTGCCCAGCAGGCGG
>NZ_JBEYJU010000227.1:0-3014 GCF_040703965.1 Streptomyces sp. NPDC006655
CAGGTGGCTCCGCCACATGACCCGCCACCCCGCACGCCGATCGCACGCACCGAACGCCGCTCCTTCTCCCACGGAGATCCATCAGAAGGGCCCTAAGCCCGTCGCCGAATTCCCTAGGGCCGGGGGCCTACGCCCAGCGGCCCGGACGCTGCCCCCGGCGGCCGATCCCCGGTGTCGGACCCCGCCGGTACCGTGAGGGCATGAGTCACGGTCCCCGGTCCGGCCTCGCCGCGGTGAGTTCCGCGCTGCTGGCCATGAACAGGCATCTGGAAGTGCGCGACGTCCTCAAGACGATCGTCGCCTCCGCCCGCGAACTGCTCGACGCCCAGTACGCCGCCCTCGGGGTCCCCGACGACCACGGCGGCTTCGCCCAGTTCGTCGTCGACGGCGTCACCGACGCCCAGTGGAAGGCCATCGGCCCGCTCCCGCGCCAGCACGGCATCCTCGCCGCGATGCTCCGCGAGGCGAAGGTCGAGCGGCTGGCGGACGTCCGCAGGGACCCCCGCTTCGAGGGCTGGCCCTCCGCCCACCCCGAGATGTCCGACTTCCTGGGACTGCCGGTCCGCGACGGCGACGAGGTGATCGGCGCGCTGTTCCTCGCGAACAAGAACTGCGAGAAACCCGACGGAGGCTGCGGCTTCACCGCCGAGGACGAGGAACTCCTCTCCATCCTCGCCCAGCACGCGGCCATCGCCCTCACCAACGCCCGCCTCTACGAACGCAGCCGCGAACTGACCATCGCCGAGGAGCGCTCCCGGCTCGCCCACGAACTGCACGACGCCGTCAGCCAGAAGCTGTTCTCCCTGCGCCTCACCGCCCAGGCGGCCGCCGCCCTGGTCGACCGCGATCCGCGTCGGGCCAAGGGCGAACTGCACCAGGTGGCCGCGCTCGCCGCCGAGGCCGCCGACGAACTGCGCGCCGCCGTCGTCGAGTTGCGCCCCGCCGCCCTCGACGAGGACGGTCTGCTCGCCACCCTGCGCACCCAGGTCCAGGTCCTCGACCGCGCCCACACCGCGCGCGTGACCTTCGCCAGCAGCGGCTTCCGCGCACTGCCCGCCGTGCAGGAGGAGGCCCTGCTCCGGGTGGCCCAGGAAGCCCTGCACAACGCCCTGCGGCACTCCGGGGCGGACCAGGTCGACGTGACCGTGAACCGGCGCGGCAGCGGCGCCGTGCTGCGGGTCACGGACGACGGCGGCGGCTTCGACCCGCACCTCACCCGCCGTGCCGGACGCCACCTCGGCCTGGTCTCCATGCGGGACCGCGCCGACAGCGTCGGCGGCACGCTGACCGTGGCATCGGCGCCCGGCAAGGGCACCACGATCGAGCTGGAGGTCCCCGGTGGCTGACGCAATCAGGGTGCTCCTGGTCGACGACCACCAGGTCGTCCGCCGAGGCCTGCGCACCTTCCTGGAGGTGCAGGACGACATCGAGGTCGTGGGCGAGGCGGCCGACGGCGCCGAAGGGGTCGAGCGCGCGCAGGAGCTGAGCCCCGACGTCGTCCTCATGGACGTCAAGATGCCCGGCCTCGACGGGGTGGGTGCCCTGCGCAGGCTCCGCGAACTCGACAACCCCGCGCGCGTGCTGATCGTCACCAGCTTCACCGAACAGCGCACGGTGGTCCCGGCCCTGCGGGCCGGCGCCGCCGGATACGTCTACAAGGACGTCGATCCCGACGCGCTCGCCACCGCCATCCGCTCGGTGCACGCCGGGCACGTCCTGCTCCAGCCCGAGGTGGCCGGCGCCCTGCTCTCCCAGGAGGAGGCCAACTCCGGCCAGGGCCGTGGTGGCTCGCTCACCGAGCGGGAGCGCGAGGTGCTCGGGCTGATCGCCGACGGCCGTTCCAACCGCGAGATAGCCCGGGCCCTGGTGCTGTCCGAGAAGACCGTCAAGACGCACGTCTCGAACATCCTGATGAAGCTCGACCTCGCCGACCGCACCCAGGCCGCGCTGTGGGCCGTTCGCCATGGCGTGACCGGCTGAAACGCCCTCCGCAACGCTTCACCGACGGCAACCCGGCGGGTCGTCCTCCGGGCTGAGATTCATACCGTCGTGGGAATGTCACCCGGACGGCGCATCCTGTCCCGGCCGCCGCCGTTCTTCAGTGCGTGCCACGGCGACCGCCGTGGCGAGCGCCAAGGAGGCTCAAGAAGTGAAGAACCTGAAGAAGGCCGCGGCCGTGACGATGGTGGCCGGCGGGATCGTGGCCGCGGGCGCGGGCATGGCCTCCGCCCACACCGGTGGTGCCCACGCCGACGGCCGGGCCCTGGGCTCTCCGGGCGTCGTCTCCGGCAACGTCATCCAGGCCCCGGTGCACGTCCCCGTCAACGTCGTCGGCAACAGCGTGAACGTCATCGGCGTGCTGAACCCCGCCTTCGGCAACCTCGGCCTCAACCACTGAGACCGCGCCGCACCGCGGCATCGACCTCCGGTCTTCCGGGCGCCCCGGAAGGCCGGTCGGCTTTTCCCGACAGCGGATCGTGGGCCCACCGGCTCGTAGGCCCAGTCGCTCATAGGCCCGGCGGGTTGTACGCCCAATGATCCGAACGGGCAGTCACGGCCCCCGGTCCGTACCACCGGGGACCCCGCAGGCGTTGATCAGGCACGACCCACGGCCGGGTCGGACACGCCCACCCAGGAGGAACCCTTCCCATGAACATCGCCAAGAAGGCCGCCGTCGCCATGACCGTCGCCGGCATCGCAGCGGGCGCCTCCGCCGGTGCCGCCTTCGCCGACTCCACCGCCAACGGCGCGGCCCTGAACTCCCCGGGTGTCATCTCCGGCAACACCATCGAGGTCCCGGTCCACGTCCCGGTCAACGCCAGCGGTCTCTCCGTCAACGTGATCGGTCTCCTGAACCCGGCGTTCGGGAACCACGCCACCAACAAGTAGGCCGCGGCGGTCCGGGGGCGACCGCCCCCGGACCTCTAGGGTGCGTTTCAGAAGTGGATCTTGATGTGTCAAGATCCACTTCGTGGGGAGGCACTCAATCCGGCCGAGTCGTCCGAGGGGCTGGC
>NZ_JBEYJU010000228.1:0-2882 GCF_040703965.1 Streptomyces sp. NPDC006655
CGGCCCGGTGCCGACGGCACCGGCCGACGAAGGAGGCCGGGGCCGGCGAGCACGCACCGGGCCACCAACACAGCCGCCCCGCCAGGGGCGACCGCTACCGCCGCCGCGACGGCACCCGCCCCGCCCCCGAACGCGCGGGGGAGGGGCGGGGCGGGCGGCTTCCCGGCCTAGTCGGTGGTGGTCTCCGTCTCCTCACGCTCGATGATCTTGGCGCGGATGCCCTTGTACGGGCTTCCCGTCCGTCCGTCATTCCCGCCGAGCCGCTTGTATCCGGCCTCCTTCAGTGCCTCGTCCACGCCTTCCCAGACGGCGGCGGACAGGGGGCCTTCGTTGAACTTGACGCCCTCGGGTGCGTCGATGAGAACGGCCCGCATGTCCTCGCGAATCGTGCCGCGCCCGTTGGCGTAGACCATGCGGGCCTGCCGCGCCCCATAGGCGGCGGTCACGATCACCATCGCCGGAACACCCTTACGCCGCCGCTTCGTCGTCTTCGGCTTGGCCGGGGCGTCCTCGGAGGCGTCCAGCTCCACCGGCACAGCGGCACGGTCGCAGTACGACCAGTGGCCCGGGGTGCAGGTGGCCGGGGTCTGCGGGCTCCCGAGCCCCTTGCCCCACATCCGGCCGCACCGCTGGCACTGCTTGCCCTCGTGCTCACCGGCCGCCGCAGCGTGCTCCCGGATCACCTCCAGCGTGCCGGGCCAGTCCTTGCCCACACCGACAGCCGTGCCGTTCGCATCAACGGTGCGCACCTGGAAATGCAGATCCGTGACGTCCCGCCGGGTAACCATCCGCACCCAGTACACCCGCCCGCACGAGCTGGTGAACCTCCATTCACTTTCGGGCAGCTTGAGCATCTGCTCACCCTCGGCCAGCAGAGCCCGCAGGCGCTCGGGGATGTCAGCGGACCCTTCCACCTCCGCCGGGACCTGGTCCTGGTCATCGGGGCCGACTGCGCTCACACCGCGCATGAGCGCCTTGGCGTCGGCGATGCTCGGCGTACGGTCACGCTCCAGATAGCGCGCCATGTTCCCGGCGCTCATGCGCGCCTTGACGTCGGAGTAGTCCACCGGTTGCCTGCCGACACGGCCGTCTTCGAACGTCGCATCTGCGGCGGTCATGACCGCCTTCGGAGCAAGGCGCAGGTTCCACGCCACCGTAAGAGTCTTCTTGTTGACCCGCAGTACCTCGTACCAAGATCCGAGGGTGCGCACGAAATCGCCCTTGGTGAAGTCGTCGGCTCCCCACACCTTGAACCCCTCGGCCTCGGCCTGGGCAACGATGGACCCCCAATAGCCGATCTCCTCGCTCAGCTCCTCGTGCCGCCGCGCGAGCTCGACCACCACGGCCGGCGAAAGCCGCTGGCTGTATCCGTTGTTGGAGTCGCCCCGCTGCCACCGGGCGACTCCCCGGCGCTCCGCCTCCTTCTTCTCGATCCTGCGCAACGTGCGGGCGGGGTCTTTCCGGTGTTCCGCGTACGCGCCCGACGCCTCCGCCCGTCGCGCCCAGTAATCGGCGCGCTCCCGCTCGGAAATGGACTTGCGCATTGCGTTGTGCATGCGGTCTTGGTCCCGCCGGGCACGGCCTTCGCTGTGGTGCCCGACAAGGATGGGCTGACCCATCCAGAACCGCTCGCCGATCTGGTCCGACCGCTGACGGGACGCGTCCGACGATGCGGCGGCGCTGCCCGCCCGGTCCTCGAACCGTTCGGCGCGGTTCTCGGCCCGCTCCTCGCGGTCGGCCTCGGCGTCCGCGAACGTGCGCCGCTCGTTCTCGTTGATCACCACGCAGACGGTGAATCCGAGTTCCCGGATCGCCTTGGCCGCCGGGTCGATCTTGTATCGGTCGGCCGACGAGTCGCGGGAGTGCGTGAGTCCCAGACACCCCAGGGAGCGGAACGGTCGCCATCCGTACGACCGGATCGCGTCGAAGATGCCGTCTCCCTTCCGGGAGCCTTCCAACAGGGTGCCGTCGGCTCGGGTGTGGGTGATCACGATGTCAGCCTCGTCGGGCGGGCAATCGCCCTCCCACGGCGGGGCCGGGAATGCCGCGTTAACGGACTCGGCGCACACCCCGGTCAGGCCACCGCCGGAGTACAGAGGGGTGTTCTCCTGCCCGCAGTCGGGGCAAGTGCCGTCGCCGGTGAAGACGAGCGTCACGGTCCGGCGCCGGTTGTCGACCGGCGCGGTCGCCTCGGTCTGAGTGGTGCTCACGCTGTCGCGCTCCTTGATGTTGAAGGTTTGGGGCTGTCGTCCGGGGGGCTGCCTCCCCCCTTCCGACATCACTAATTCTGCCTTATTTGAGGGTGAGAGTCCAGCCGGGACCCCCTTCTCGGGGAGTGATCCCGATCACATGTTTTCGCAGCTCAGGACCGGTTTCCGGGCCGGTTCTCGCCCCCGGACCGGCGGCCGCGCGGCGGGCCTCCGCCACACCCCACCCCGGCGGGGGCTCCCCTCGGTCGGTCGGGCAGTGCACGCCGTACCCGGGTTCCGGCGGGGGGTGCCAGGCTCGCGCTCGCGCGACCGCGAAGCGGCCCGGCCTGGCGGCCCCCGCCGGGTTCCGGGTAGCCCTCCGGGTGACCGACCGGGCGAGGGGAGCCCCCGCCCCCACCGGCACCCCCACCGGCCCCAACTCGCCCCGCGCCCCGCCCCCTTGGGAGCGAGGGCCCGCCGGAGGCGTCCGCTTCTCCGGGGTGAACCCCGGTCTTCACGGGGGAGGTGGCCGAGATCGAATCAATTGCGTTTCATTGCATTGCATTTCGTCACGCACGCTCCGCCCCCGACCGGAGGGGACGACCACCGACCCGGCCCGGTCCGGCGGAGCCGGACCCGGTCCCGCCGCCCCCCGCCGGACCACCGCCGCCCGACCGCGGCCCCACAAAAACA
>NZ_JBEYJU010000229.1:0-2853 GCF_040703965.1 Streptomyces sp. NPDC006655
TCGCCGGTTGCGGTGGGGGAAGCGGAGACAAGTCCGACTCGAACAGCAAGATCGCGGGCGCGGACACGGGGGCGGCGGCTTCGGCTTCGCCGAGCGCGTCGACCTCGACTGCATCCGACGGCAGGCCCAAGATCACGTTGCCCTCGGATGTGACGTTGACCTTCGAGGGCGCCAAGACCGGGGATGCGGTCAAGGACGCGGTGCTCGCCGACAATGCGGAGATGATGCGAGCAGTCGACGCCGCCATCGCCGGGACGGATCCCAAGGGTGAAGGAGTCGGCTACTACACCACCGGTAAAGCGCTGGGGGCGTCGCTGTCCTGGGTCGCTCAGTGGAAGAAGGCCAACGTCACGATCACGGGCGAAATCCGTTACTACGACCGTAACGTGACGCTCAAGGGCAAGACGGCGGCGATCCTCACTTTCTGTGGTGACGAGAGCAAGGGCTTCAGTAAGAACAAGAAGACCAACAAGATCAACAAGACGCCGGTCACGAAGAACAGCTACGTCACGTACAACACCAGGCTGGACAAGAACTCCGACGGCGTCTGGCAGACTTCGCAGATCATTTCCACCAGGGGGGCAGCTCGGTGCCAGCCGTAGTCCGGGGAACGGCGTGTGCTTTCGTCGCAGGTATCGTGTTGTGGTCCTCGGGACCAGCGGCGTGGGCTGATGCCACGCCTGGCGGGGGTTCCGGCACTCTGACACAGGTGAATGGTGATCAGCAGGACGGCAAGGTTTCCGCGACCGCCGGTGCCGTCGTCTACGACCTCTCCAAGAACGGGTCGGGGGCGTCGACCGGTGCGGTGACGCCGACCACGACCTGGACGCCGCCCGCTTGCTATTACGCGCCCAAGTACTCACCCGATGCGCTCAAGGCCTACCTGACGCCGATCTGGGAGGCCGACTCGACGGGCTACGAGTGGGATGCCACGCAGCGCGACCGCTACGTCAACGGGAAGCCGTACAAGGACTTCAACAAGGACAAGGCGGGCAAGGGCTACTGGTGGGACTCGTACGTCACGAAGGGCCGTGAGGGGGACCCCGGCGCGCTCGACTGCACGAAGCCCATCTTCTGGGTGGACACAGGCGACAAGCCGCCGGCCGACATACCCCAGGCGATCACCCCGGAGATCCTTTCCCAACTCGCATACAACGAGATCCGCGTCCCCAGTACGAAGGTGACCCTGGCCCCGGCGGACAAGACCAAGGTCAACCTTCCCACCTGGGCCTGGCTCGACGGTGCCCAGTTCAAGCCGGTCTCCGTCACCGCGTCCGTTCCCGTGCTCGGCATCAGCGCGACCACCACCGCCACGCCGTACTCACTCAAGATCGAGCCCGGTACCTCGGATGCGGTGACGTATCCGGCTTCGGGTGTCTGCGAATTCCGAAACGGCAGCATCGGTGAGGCCTACGCCAAGGGGAAGGCCGGTGAGACGCCACCCTGTGGGGTGAAGTACCTGCGGTCCTCGGGCACGGGCTCGTACCCGCTCAGGGCCACGATCACCTGGAAGATCAGCTGGACGGGCACAGGAGGGACGGGCGGCCCCCTGGACGACGGGGCCTTCGGGGCCACTCAGGATGTCATCGTGCAGGAAATCCAGTCCGTCAACAGGTGAACGATGGGCCGGCCGGGACTTCCGGCCGAAGGAGGCGCTGTGCGTGACCGGACCCGGATCGATGATCGCGACGTCCTCAAGAGCGTTTTCGTCGGCATTGAAAAGACCGTCTGAGAGTTGCAAGGGTGCCGTCTGCGGTCAGCGGGTCCGCGAAGCTCAGCCGCCGCTCGATCAGCTACCTCCCGTGTGCGTGTCGAGGGCAATCGGTCAGGCCTCGAGTGTCCAGTAGGGCGAGTCGGCCGGAGGTGCGGGGCGGACGCGCAGGGCGGACACGTCGCAGCCCTCGTCGTCGTCCTCATCACCGGTCGGTAGGCGTCCGGACTTGTTCGGGTAGTAGTACAGGCCGTACGACCAATACGCCGGGAACTCGTGGCACATGAGATCGGGGTACGCAGAGATCTCCGCGTCGTGATACCGCTCGTTGATCCTGGCCACCGCTTCAGCTCGAGAAATGCCGAACCGCGAGATCATCTCGTTCGCGATGTCGCGAAAGTACTCGACCATTCCCTCGTCGAGGCCCATCAAGAATTCTGTTGTCATGGTGTCGGAGGTCCTACTCGTCGGAATATGGAGCCGGTGAAGAGCTCGGCGGCCCTGTCATCGAAGATCGCGACCTGGTGCCCGTCTCCTCCCTGCCGACGCCGGCGTGCACCGCTGTCACCATTCCGAAGCGGTCGAAGTTGAAGGTCCGCTGGCCGTGGAGGGAGTCTTGGATCTCGGTGAGCGCACCGTCAGCACGGTGCTGGAAGATGCGCTGCCGGGGTCAAGCGGGCGGCCTCCCCCACCACCCGCTCGTTCTCACGCCCCGCGACGTCGTACCGGAAGGTGGGGTCGTGTTCCCCGATCCGCTGGACGACCTCTAGCCTCCCGAACTGGAGCGGAACTCCCGGCCGTTCCACGATTCGGCGATCAGCCGGCCGACCCCGCCGTACTCGTAACTCCAGGTCTTCCTTCAGGTTCTTCGGGACGTCCTTGAACTGCTCCCTGAAGACGTCCGCCGGCTTCCGGCCCACTGGAGGAGGGTGTCCTCACCGGCCATGCCCTTGACCAGGCGCAGCGCGTCGGAGACGTCGTCCGCGAAGGTGTGGAGCTGTGCGGCGAGGGTGCGGACGCGCTGTGGGTCGCCGGGGGTGGGGTCCTTGTCGAGGTCGAGTGGATGCCAGTCCGCCGGTCGGTACCCCGCCATGTCCCCGCAACCCCCGTCGCGTACGCCTCTTGAGCAGTTCTGCGCGCTT
>NZ_JBEYJU010000230.1:0-2755 GCF_040703965.1 Streptomyces sp. NPDC006655
CCTCCCGTCCCCCGCCCCCGCCGCCTATGCCGGCCGTCGCGCCCCCCGCCCCCCGGGTGCGCGAACGCAGCAGGCGGCATGCAGGACCGCCCCGGTCCTCGGCGGTTACCGGGCCCGCGGCTCGCGTACGACGGCGACGTCGCCGGGCGCCACGGTGACCGTGCCGTCGGTCGGTTTGCCGGACAGCAGTTCCACCGAGCCGGGGGCGACCGCGAGTTCGGCGCCCTGCCCGGTGTGGTCGATCACGAACAGGTAGTCCGCGTCGGCGCCGCGCCGCCGGGCCACCTCCACGCCCGCCGGGGCGGTGCGGACCGCGGCCACGCCCGCCTCGGCGCGGATCCGGTCCAGCAGCCCCGCCAGGGTGTCGGTGTCCGGGAGGGTGGCCACGTACCAGGCGGCACCCGAGCCGTACCCGTGCCGGGTGACCGCGGGCACACCGGCCAGCGGCCCGTCGGCGTACGACGTCACCACCTCCGCGCCCGTCGGCCGGACCCGCTCCGACCAGAGCGACCCGGTGCCGCCCTCGCTGAGCGGCACCCGCTGCCCGGGCAGCAGCGGGAACAGCTCGTCGGTGGACACGCCCAGCAGCTCCCGGAAGGCCCCCGGGTAACCGCCCAGCCTCACATGGCAGTTCTCGTCCACCGCGCCGCTGTGGAAGCCGACGGCGAGGCTGCCGCCGGCCCGCGCGAAGGCCGCCAGGTTGGCCGCGCCCGCGTCGTCCACGAGGTACAGGCTCGGGGCGAGGACCGCCTTGTACGCCGACAGGTCGGCGTCCGGGCGGACGAAGTCCACGGCCACGCCGGCCCGCCACAACGGTTCGTACCAGGCCCGGACCACGTCCAGGTAGCGCAGCTCCACGCTGGGCTGGGAGGGCAGCTCGACCGCCCAACGGGCGTCCCAGTCCCAGACGACGGCCACCTCGGCCGTGCCGGTGCTGCCACGGACCTCGGCCAGCGCCCTGAGGTCGGCGCCCAGCCGGACCACGTCCCGCCAGATCTGGCTGTCGGTGCCCGCGTGCGGCAGCATCGCCGAGTGCCACTGCTCGGCACCCGCCTTCGCCGCCCGCCACTGGAAGTACGCGATGCCGTCCGCGCCGTGCGCCACATGGGCGAGCGCGTTGCGCCGCAACTCGCCCGGGTTCTTGGCCCGGTTGACGGGTTGCCAGTTCACGGCGCCCGTCGAGTGCTCCATCAGCAGCCACGGTCCGCCCGCCAGCGACCGCATCAGGTCACCGCTGAGCGCGACGTCGATCTCCGACTCGGGGTCGGTCGACATCAGGTAGTGGTCGTTGGACACCACGTCCAGCTCCGGTGCCCAGCGCCAGTAGTCGAGGGCGTCGAAGGTGGACATCACCATGAAGTTGGTGGTGGCCGGGATCGCCGGGGCCGCCTCCCTCAGCACGTCCCGCTCGGCCGTGTACAGCGACAGCAGTTCGTCCGAGCAGAACCGGCGCCAGTCCAGCTGGTGCGTCGGGTTGGGTACGGCGCCGGTCGCGCGCGGCGGCAGGATCTCGTCCCAGTCGTAGTACCACTGGCTCCAGAAGGTGGTGCCCCAGGCGTGGTTGAGGGCGGCCAGGTCGTCGCCGTACCGGGCCCGCAGCCAGCGGCGGAAGGACTCCGCGCTGGTGTCGCAGTAGCAGGCCGCGTTGTGGCAGCCGTACTCGTTGTGGACGTGCCACATCGTGACGGCCGGGTGGCTCGCGTACCGCTCGGCGACGGCGGCCGTGATGCGGAGCGCGGCCTCGCGGTAGGCGGGGCTGCTCGGGCAGAACGTCTGGCGGCTGCCGTACGACAGGGTGCGGCCGTCGTGGTCCACCGGGAGCGCCTCGGGGTGGGCGCGGAAGAACCAGGCCGGCGGCGCGGCCGTGGGGGTGGCGAGGTCGGCGGCGATGCCGTTCTCGTGGAGGAGGTCGAGGATCCGGTCCATCCGCGCGAAGTCGAAGACGCCCGCGGAGGGCTCCATCAGCGCCCACGAGAAGATGCCGACGCTGACCATGTTGACGCCCGCCTCGCGCATCAGGCGGACGTCCTCGTCCCAGACCTCCTCGGGCCACTGCTCGGGATTGTAGTCGCCGCCGTAGGCGATGCCCGGGACGGAGAGGGTGCGGTCGCTCATCGGTGAACTCCGGTCAGAAGGCGGCGGGTCGTCTCCACGCCCCACGGGTCGAGGGAGAGCAGCCGGTCGCTGGAGGTGACCAGGCCGCCGACGGCCTCCACGTGGGCCGCCCAGCGGTCACGGGTCTCCACCGCGGGGCGGGCCATCAGGCAGTCGGGGTCGTTGGTCCAGAGGCGGTCGTGCTGCCACTGGCGGGCGGCGCCGGTGAACTCGGCGGCATCCTGGCCGGGCCGGCTGTGGTCACCGGCCTCGGGCCGGCGGTGCGGGGCCGTGTCGGGGCTGACCCGCATCGCGTCGAACAGGCCGATGGACGGCAGGAGGGGGGCGCCGCAGCCCAGCAGGTAGGCGTCCGCGCCGATCGCCTCCCGGATCAGGGCGATGCCCAGCCGGTAGGCGGTCAGCGCGTCCGCGCCGGAGTGCCGGACGCCGTCCCTCGCGCCCGCGTAGAGGAAGTCGGTCTTGAAGTAGTCGTAGCCCTCGGCGTGCAGCGTCGCGAACACGTCGGTGAGGTAGGCCGCGGCGGCCGGGTGCGTGGTGTCCAGGACGTACAGGTCGTGACCCCGACGGCGGCCCGACGACACTGATGGCCAGACCGCCGGGCTTCAGCACGGTCAGCGACTTCTCGAGGTTCGCCCCGCCC
>NZ_JBEYJU010000231.1:0-2650 GCF_040703965.1 Streptomyces sp. NPDC006655
TTTCCAGGTTCCCGCTCTCGCGTTTCCCTTTCCGGCGGTTCCGACTCTATCAGATCCTTTCGGCCCTGATTCCCAGTCAGCGGGGTTTGTCATCCCGGCTGTTGGGCCGTTCCGACGAGTGAGACTTTAGCGGATTCCCGGCCTCCGAGCTAATCGGGGCCGCGTCCTTTCGAACGTGGATTCCTCATTTCGCGAATACGCACGCCGAAGCAACACGACACCATGGCGCCGAGTGCTGGTTGGTACTTGCGGAATGGCTGTCCGGGGACCGACCGGGGTCGGCGCTCACGTCGGACAACTCGGAGAACACTACGTAGCCGCTCGGGGTGTGTCAACTTGCGGCAGCACGGCGTCCCGGCGGCGTATGGTGCACGACATGACTACGCGTACGTGCACCCAGCAGTGGTGGGCCGCCTGACGGCGGCCGCGCTCACGTACGCATCCAACGGCCGCCCCCTCGGCGGCCGTTCGTGTTTCTCCCTCCGGAACTCCTGAGGGCCGGCCGCCCGGGACGGCGGCTCCGGCCAGGAGGTGGAGAAGGAATGACACGGGTCTTCAGCGGGATCAAGCCGACCGGGCACCTGACCCTGGGGAACTACCTGGGGGCCATGCGGCAGTGGGCCGAGGTGGACCAGCACCGGGCCGACGCCGTGTTCTGCGTCGTCGACCTGCACGGGATGACCGTGGACCACGACCCGGCGCGGTTGCGCAGGCTCACCCGGCAGGCGGCGACGCTGCTGCTGGCGGCGGGGCTGGATCCGGAGCTGTGCACCGTGTTCGTGCAGAGTCACGTCGACGAGCACACCCGGCTGTCGTACCTCATGGAGTGCGTGGCGACGGACGGCGAGATGCGGCGGATGATCCAGTACAAGGAGAAGGTCGCGAGCGAGGGGACCCGGGGGCGCGGGGTGCGGCTGTCCCTGCTGACCTATCCGGCGCTGATGGCGGCGGACATCCTGGCGTACGGGGCGGACGAGGTTCCGGTCGGCGACGACCAGACGCAGCACGTGGAACTGACCCGGGACCTGGCGGTGCGGTTCAACCAGCGGTACGGGCACACGTTCGTGGTGCCGAAGGCGACGGTGGCGTCCGTGGCAGCGCGGGTGATGAACCTGCAGGATCCGACGTCGAAGATGGGGAAGAGCGACGACTCGGGGCCCGGGATCGTCTATCTGCTCGACGAGCCGGACGTGATTCGGAAGAAGGTCATGCGGGCGGTGACCGACAGCGGGCGGGAGGTCGTGTACGACCGGGAGGCGCGGCCGGGGGTCGCGAACCTGCTGGAGATTCTCGCTGCGTGCACGGGCGGGAACCCTGAGTCACTGGCGGCCGTTCACGATTCGTACGGTGCTCTGAAGCGGGCCACCGCGGAGGCGGTGGTGGAGGTGCTGAGGCCCGTGCAGGCCAGGCACAAGGAGTTGTGTGCCGATCCGGGTCATGTGGAGGAGGTGCTGCGGCATGGGGCGGACAAGGCGCGGGCGATCGCCCGGCCGATCGTCGATACGGCGTACCGGGCGATCGGGCTGTTGCCGCCGGGGGCCTTCTCGGGGACGGCCGCACCGGAGCCGGCGTCGAACGCGGCGCGGTAGTCCGCCGTCCCCGTGAGGTCGGTCCGGCCTCAGTCCTTCTTGCCGGAGGCCAGCTCGCGGCTGCGGTCGCGGGCTGCCTCCAGGGCGGCGATGAGGGCGGCCCGTACGCCGTGGTTCTCCAGTTCGCGGATGGCGTTGATGGTGGTGCCGGCGGGGGAGGTGACGTTCTCGCGGAGCTTGACGGGGTGTTCACCGCTGTCGCGGAGCATCACGGCGGCGCCGATCGCCGACTGGACGATCAGGTCGTGGGCCTTGTCGCGGGGCAGGCCGAGCAGGATGCCGGCGTCGGTCATGGCCTCGACCAGGTAGAAGAAGTACGCCGGGCCCGAGCCGGAGAGGGCGGTGCAGGCGTCCTGCTGGGACTCGGGGACGCGCAGGGTCTTGCCGACGGCGCCGAAGATCTCCTCGGCGTGGGCGAGGTGGGCGGCGGTGGCGTGGCTGCCGGCGGAGATGACGGACATCGCCTCGTCGACGAGGGCGGGCGTGTTGGTCATGACGCGGACGACCGGGGTGCCCGTGGCGAGGCGCTCCTCGAAGAAGGAGGTGGGGATGCCGGCGGCGCCGCTGATGACGAGGCGGTCGGCGGGCAGGTGGGGGGCGAGTTCGTCGAGGAGGGTGCCCATGTCCTGGGGCTTGACGGTGAGGATCAGGGTGTCGGCGGTCTTCGCGGCCTCGGCGTTGCTGACCGGGGTGACTCCGTGGCGGGTGCGGAGTTCTTCGGCGCGTTCGGGGCGGCGGGTGGTGACCAGGAGGTCGGCGGGTGCCCAGCCGCCGCGGATCATCCCGCTGAGCAGGGCTTCGCCGATCTTGCCGGTGCCGAGGACTGCGACTTTCTGACTCATGCGGTTCAGTCTGGCACCGGGCTCGGGGCGGCGGGGGTGGCTGTCCGCTGGACGGACGCGCGCTGGTGCCCTGGCCGCCTCCTGGCTCCGACGTCCGCGGTCCCAGCACAGGGCCTGTCTGACAATTCCCGTCGTCGCCCGGAGGGCGGCCGCGCGGCGTCAGGTGCGTGCTCTGGGGGTCCCCCCGGCCGAAGGCTGCGGGAGTGCCGGGCCCTGATC
>NZ_JBEYJU010000232.1:0-2598 GCF_040703965.1 Streptomyces sp. NPDC006655
GGCGCTCTGACGCCGGAACGCATCGAAGGGGTCTTCGCCCCGAAGGTCACCGCCGTCCGTCACCTGGATGAGCTGACCCGTGAACTGGCGCCACAACTGGCCTCGTTCATTGTCTTCTCCTCGGCCGCTGCTCTGCTCGGCTCTGCCGGCCAGGGCAGCTACGCTGCCGCCAACTCTTACCTCGACGCGCTCATGGCCCATCGGCGGGCCGCTGGTCTGCCCGGTGTCTCGATGGCCTGGGGCCTGTGGGAGCAGAGCACCGGACTGACCGCTCACCTCAGCGAGACCGACCAGGCCCGCATGAGCCGCGGCGGTGTCCTACCCCTCACCCCCGCCGAGGCCCTCGCCCTGCTCGACACCGGCCTGCGAGCCGAACACACCCTGCTCGTACCGATCAAGCTCGACCTGCGGTCCTTGCGCGCCGACGCGGCCTCCGGCAGCACCGTCCCACACCTGCTGCGCGGCCTGGTACGCAGTGGCCGGCGCCTCGCACGCGCCGGCGCAGGCGACGGCAGTGACCTGTTCCGGCGCCTCGCCGGACTGCCCGAGGCCGAACAGGAAGCCCTCCTCCTCAACATCGTGCAGGCCGAAGCCACCGCGGTCCTCGGCTTCAACGCCAGCGAACTCGCCCAGGGCACACGAGGGTTCAGCGACATCGGCTTCGACTCGCTCACCGCGGTCGAACTCCGCAACCGGCTCGGCGCCGCCACCGGCGTCAAGCTCCCCGCCACCCTCATCTTCGACTACCCCACCCCGGTGGCACTCGCCCGCTACCTGCGCGAGGAGCTCGGCGACGACACGGCCGGTGCCACCGCCACCCCCACCGTCCTCGCCGAGCCCGACGAGCCCATCGCCATCGTCGGCATGGCCTGCCGCCTGCCCGGCGGCGTCGACGACCCCGACGGCCTCTGGCGTCTTGTGGCCGAGGGCCGCGACGGCATGGTGGAGCTCCCGGACGACCGCGGCTGGGACCTCGACGGCCTGTTCGACGCCGACCCCGACAAGCCCGGCACGGCGTACGTCCACAAGGGGGGATTCCTGCACAACGCCGCCCAGTTCGACGCCGGCTTCTTCGGCATCTCGCCGCGCGAGGCACTTGCCATGGATCCGCAGCAGCGACTCCTCCTCGAAACCTCGTGGGAGGCCCTGGAGCGGGCCGGCATCGACCCCTTCTCCGCGCGCGGCGACAACATCGGTGTCTTCTCCGGCGTCTCCATCCACGACTACGTCGAGTCCCTCAGCAACATGCCCGACGAGCTCGAAGGCTTCGTCACGACGGCCACCGCCGGCAGCGTGGCCTCCGGCAGGGTGTCGTACGTGTTCGGCTTCGAGGGCCCCGCGGTGACCGTCGACACGGCCTGCTCCTCGTCCCTCGTCGCCATCCACCTCGCTGCCCAGGCACTGCGTCAGGGCGAATGCTCGCTCGCCCTCGCAGGCGGTGTCGCCGTCATGGGCTCACCGATCGGCCTGCGCGGCATGTCGCGCCAGCGCGGCCTCGCCGCCGACGGCCGGGTCAAGGCGTTCTCGGCCGGTGCCGACGGCACCATCCTGTCCGAGGGCGTCGGCATCGTCGTCCTGGAACGCCTCTCGGAAGCCCGCAGGCGGGGCCACCGAGTGCTCGCGGTTGTCCGCAGCTCGGCCGTGAACCAGGACGGCGCCTCGAACGGCCTGACCGCCCCCAACGGGCCCTCGCAGCAGCGGGTCATCCGCAAGGCGCTCGCCAACGGTGGCCTCACCGCGGCCGACATCGACGTCGTGGAGGCGCACGGCACCGGCACAGAGCTCGGTGACCCCATCGAGGCGCAGGCCCTGCTCGCCACGTACGGCCGGGACCGGAACCCGGAGCGCCCGCTCTGGCTGGGCTCGCTCAAGTCCAACGTAGGTCACACGCAGGCCGCGGCCGGTGTCTCCGCCGTGATCAAGATGGTGCAGGCGCTCCGACACGGCATCATGCCGCCCACGCTCAACGTCACGGAGCCGACGCCTCAGGTCGACTGGACGGCGGGCGCGGTCGAACTGCTCACCGAGGCCCGCGCTTGGCCGGAGGAGGGCAGGCCGCGCCGCGCCGGTGTCTCCAGTTTCGGCATCAGTGGGACGAACGCGCACCTGATCCTGGAGCAGGCTCCGGAGGAGCAGTCCGTGGGGGCGGCCGCGTCGAGCGCCGGTGTGGTGCCGTTGGTGGTGTCCGCGGCCTCGGCGGTATCCCTGGTGGGGCAGGCGGAGCGGTTGGCGTCGTTTGTGGGGTCGAGTGAGGTGTCGCTGCCGGATGTGGCTGCGGCGTTGGTTGTTCAGCGGGCGGTGTTGTCCGGGCGTGCGGTGGTGGTGGCCGGCTCGCGGGGTGAGGCTGTGGCGGGTCTGGAGGCGTTGGCGCGGGGTGAGTCTCATCCTGGTGTGGTCACTGGCGGATTGTCGTCGGCCGTGGGTGCGGGGCGGACGGTTCTGGTGTTCCCGGGGCAGGGTTCGCAGTGGGCCGGTATGGGCCGTGAACTCCTGGACTCCTCGCCGGTGTTCGCGGAGCGGATCGCTGAGTGTGCGGTGGCGCTTGAGCGGTGGGTCGACTGGTCGTTGGTGGATGTGCTGCGGGGGGATGCTCCGGCC
>NZ_JBEYJU010000233.1:0-2580 GCF_040703965.1 Streptomyces sp. NPDC006655
CGCCCCCCCGGCCGTGCTCCCGCCGCGGGCGGCGGGACCGGGTCCGGCTCCGCCGGACCGGGCCGGGCCGGTGGTCGCCGCCTCCGGCCAGCGGCGGGGAGCACGAGGACCTGGTTGTGAGGTTCACCCGGAGAAGCGGACGCCTCCGGCGGGCCCTTACTCCCAAGGGGGTTGGTTGGGGGGCGAGTTGGGCCCGGTGGGTGGCTGGGGTGAGGGCGGGGGCTCCCCTCGGTCGGTCGGTCACCCGGAGGGCGTACCGCCGAACCTGCGGGAGCCGCCAGGCCGGGCCGCTTCGCGGTCGCTTCGCGAGCCTGGCAGCCCCCGCAGAACCGGCGGTGCGGCGTGCGCTGCCCGACCGACCGAGGGGAGCCCCCGCCCAGGGGTGAGCCGTGGCGGAGGCCCGCCACGCGGCCGCCGGTCCGGGGGCGGGAACCAGGCCGGAAACCGGTCCTGACCTGCGAAAACATGTGATCGGGATCACTTCCCGGGAGGGGTGTTCGGGTTGGACTTCCACCCCTAAATAAGGCAGAATTAGTGATGTCGGAAGGGGGGAGGCAGCCCCCCGGACGACAGCCCCAAACCTTCAACGCACGTAAGGAAACAGCCGATGGGCTACAGGAACAGGATGTCCCGCGAGAAGCGCCGCGAGCTCGGCAAGCAGCGGACCGCGGAGCTGTCGGACCTCCTCCAGGCCGGCTACCAGAGCATGGGTCACCCCGCGGTGTGGGCGGCGGTCATGCGTGCCGGAGCGGTCCACGTCGAACGCGGCCCCGTGAACGCCATCGCCATCGGGCTCCAGGCCCCGCACGCGACCCAGGTCCTCAGTTACGCGGAGTGGCAGAACAACGGCCGCCAGGTCCGCCGAGGAGAGGAAGGCGTCAGGATCTGGGGGCCGATGACCGGAGGCGGACGCCGTGAGCCCGCCGAGGAGCGGCCGGAGTCGAGCGCGGACGCAGAGGCGCAGGGCGAAGAGCGTGCACGCGGTTGGCTCTCGAACGCCGTCTTCGACATCTCCCAGACCGACGGTCCTCCGGTGACGTCACCGGCGACCGGCAACCCGGCCCCGTTCGTACGCAACCGCCTGATCGCCGTTCTCACGCAGGGGGGCGACCATCGAGCCTTTCTGATCAACGGGGTGCCCGCCGAGGCCATCGACCCGGAGGACGCGTCACGCGCCCTACTGCTGAAGGCCGCACGCCGGAGCATCGAGGCCGCCGGACTCTGCGACCCCGAACAGGTCGAGGCGGAGGCCGCAGCCGCCGCCCACGTGGCCGCCCGCATTCTCCGGATCCCGGCAGGCCCCTTGCTGCCCCCGCCCGCAGCCGGATGGATCACGGACGACCTGAACAACCCGCCCGTCAAGCAGAGCGCCGTACGAGCCATCACGCTCGGCCGGACGCTGGCCGAGCAGATCGGCGATCCCTGCCCCTGCTGCAACGGTGCCCGCCACGACCAGGACCGGGCCGAGGTCTGAAAGCCCCCGGGGCCGGTGCACTGGCACCGGCCCCCCGAACCGCTGAGGAGAACGAACGATGAACGCCGAACAGGCCGAGGCCGCAGCCCGCACCGCCGTGGAGGAGAAGTACCCAGTCGACACCACCGTCCGGCACAGGACGCTGCCGCTCATCCTGGGGAACGTCACGGGGTACGGCATGGAGCCGTTCACCGGTGACCCGCTCGTGATGGTGCAGTGGCCCGGGATGCCGAAGTCGGTCGGGTACCAGAGCGACGAGATCCGGCCGGAGGCGTAACTACCGTGTATCAAGAGGACGTTGAGAGGCTGCACCGGGAATCCAGGGTTCACGCCGTGTACGCGCCAGAGCTTGACGGCGCAGGCGAGAAGCCCATGATCACTCTCGGTGGAGTGCACGCCACGGTCTATCTCGTACTCGACGAGGACGGCGAGCCGCGCATGCGCATCTCCGTGGATCTCGACGAGATGGCGCCGGAACTCGCGGCGGACGGCGAGACGCTGCCCATGGAACTCATGATCGCAGGTCAGCGCGTGTGGTGGGCGAGATGGGAAACCCCGCTCTAAAGCGTTGACATCGACTCCTTCATAAGGCAGAATTATGGATATCGAGAGGGGTTGGCAGCCCCTTTCGATATCCCCCAACCTTCAACGCAGGAGTCACCCATGCGGTATGCCGAGGAGGCGGCCCGGATCGCTGCGGCGGTCACCGGACTGCCGGTGAAGGTCCGAAAGTACGAGCCCGACCCGCAGAACCCCGCGCGTCGACGCTTCGCCGGCTGGGAAGCCGCGAGCGTCGCCGGACCGGCGGACGATGCCAACTCCCTTGCGTGGGGCATCGCGTACGACGGTGGGCGCACCGACTCTGTTCGGTGGGCCGACGTGATGTTCCCCAACGCCGAAGTCTTCGAGGAGGCCATCAGCCGTCTAGCCAACGCCACCACGTGACCGCACAGGAGGGGTGGCAGTCCCCTCCCGCACCCCGCGGCGGCACCGCCACCCTCTTGGGGCGGGTGGCGGCGCCGCCCTGAACTGCGGCGGTAGCGGTCGCCCCTGGCGGGGCGGCTGTGTTGGTGGCCCGGTGCGTGCTCGCCGGCCCCGGCCTCCTT
>NZ_JBEYJU010000234.1:0-2378 GCF_040703965.1 Streptomyces sp. NPDC006655
CGCCGACCAGGCAACGACCGAACAAGTGAACCTGAAACCACGTCAAACCGCCCTGACCGGCTAGTCAGCCGCCCCGCACAGCGGGGGAACCTCACCTCGAGCCTGAAGACCCGCCTGCGCGGAGGCCAGCAAATCGCCGTCGACACCTCCGCGAGCAGCTTCATCGAGGGCTACCGCCGTGTCAGCGTCTACATGGCCACCGGCACCGGAAAGACCCTGGTGGCCCTGCACGTCGTCCAGGAAACCGCACCCGAGGGCGCCTCCCTGGTGGCAGTCCCCTCCCTGCGACTCCTTGAGCAGACCGCCGCGAAATGGCACAGCGAAGGACGTCCCGGCCGCTACCTCGGTGTCTGTTCCTCAAGCCACCCGGCAGACCCGTACCTGGCCGACGTCCTCACCATGGTGGGCACCGCCGACGACCTGGCCTGGCAGGCAGCCGACACCCCAGGACCGCTCAACGTGTTCTGCACCTATGACTCCCTGGACAAGGTCGTCGAAGCCCACCGCGACTTCCACCTGCCCCGCTGGGACGTCGTGGTCGCCGACGAAGCCCACCGCACCGCCGGTGACTACGACAAGCCCTGGGCCCGCATCCACCACGACGACAAGCTGCCCGCCCGCCACCGCCTCTACATGACCGCGACGCCCCGCGTCTTCGACGAGAAGAAAGCCCGCGAAAAGGGCATCAACGCCGACACCGTCATCGCCTCCATGGACGACGTGAGTATCTACGGGCCCGTCGTCTACCGCATCTCCCTGAGAGAGGCGATCGACGAGGGGCTCCTCGCCGACTACCGCATCGCCGGCGTCGTGATCAGAGACGAAGACCTGCGGGGCCTCCTGAACCGGCTCCCCGCACACACCTGGACCGGCGAAGCCTTGCGTGCCGCAGCCGCCCAAGTCGCCCTGCTGGTCGCGCAGCACCGCTACGACCTGCGCCGCACACTGACCTTCCACCCCTGCATCGCCGCAGCGGACGTCTTCGCCGAAACACTCCACGAGACCGCGGCCCTCATGCCCCCGGCCTACCACGCCCCCCTGCAGGTCGGCACCGTCAACTCCCGGCAGCCCCCCTTCGAACGCCACAAGAACTACACCGACTTCGCCTCCGCGCCCCTCAGCACCCCCGCCTCACAGCAGCCGCTCCGCCGGGCCGTCCTCACCAACTGCCGCTGCTGCGCCGAAGGCGTCGACATCCCCGCCATCGACTCCCTGCTCTTCGCCCACCCCAAGACCAGCACCATCGACATCATCCAGTCCATCGGACGCGCACTGCGCCAGACCCCAGGCGACAACAAGATCTCCACCATCGTCATCCCCATCTACATGGCACCCGGCGAAACCCTCGAGGAGGCCGTCAAGAAAACCGCCTTCCACCTGATCTACAAGGTCCTCATCGACCTCGACGTCTACGACGAGCACACCTTCCACCTCGTCGACCACTTCCGGTACCCGGGCGACCCCACCGCCACCCCCCAACTCGCGCCGCCCCCGGAACGCGCCGACGAGATCATCCCCGTCCTCGACCTGAACGACGTCATGGCCCCCAACCGCGTATGGGAGGCCGCCTTCGAAGTCGCCACAGACTTCCATCTCCAAAACGGCCACCTCGACGTCCCCAGCCGCTACCTCCACGACGGCCGCTTCTACCTCGGCTGGTGGATCGGCGCACAACGCTCCATGCGCGACAACGGCCTGCTCCTGCCCGAACGCATCGCAGCACTGGACACCCTCGGCATGATCTGGGAGCACCCCCCGCACAGCATCGAGCGCAAACTCCTCATCGCCCGCGACTACGTCACCCGCCACGGACACCTCGCACCCCGGTGGGCCGAACACCACCAAGGCCTGCACTTGGGCCGCTGGCTCGCCGACAGCCGAAAGGAAGCCAACAGCCGCCGCCTGCCCCACTGCTACCAGCGGGCCCTGAACGAGATCTACCCCTGGTGGAACGCCAAAGGCAGAGCCGAATGGAAACGCACCTACGCTCGCGCCCACGCCGCCGCACGCGACAAGACCCTGGTTTTCCCCGGCCCGCACCAACTCACCGGCGACGCCCCTGTGCTGACCCAATGGCTGGCCGAGCAGATCGACAACCTCGACGGGCTCGAGGACTACCAGCGCCACCTCTTGGGCGACCTCCCCATCGAGCACCCCCTGGCCCTCCTGCTGCGCCGCCCGCGCGGCGCTTCCCAACGGGCCTTCGCCCGAGGATTGCAGGCCGCCTACGCCTACCGCCGCCGCCACCATCACCTGGACGTTCCCTACAACTACACCTGTGAGTGAGGTTCCCCCGAGATGCGGGGATGGGTGACAGGGGGTCAGATGGGTCTCACGAGAGGAGCCCAGACGATGCCTGCCCCGAGGAAGTACCCGCT
>NZ_JBEYJU010000235.1:0-2265 GCF_040703965.1 Streptomyces sp. NPDC006655
GCCTGGCAGCCCCCGCAGAACCGGCGGTGCGGCGTGCGCTGCCCGACCGACCGAGGGGAGCCCCCGCCGGGGTGGGTTGTGGCGGAGGCCGCCGGGCGGGTGCGGGGGCGAGACCGGTCGTGACCTGCGGATAGATGTGGTGCAGGTCACTCCCCTGGTGGGGTGTCCTGGGTGGACTTCCACCCCAGAATAAGGCAGAATTAGTGATGTCGGAAGGGGGGAGGCAGCCCCCGGACGACAGCCCCAAACCTTCAACACCAGGGAGCACGACGACGTGAGCACCGAGACCGTCGAACAGCCCACCGCCACCGAGCAGCCCACCGCCATCACCTTCCGTTCGGAGGACGTTCCCCTCTCCCAGCTCATCAGCCACCCCGGCAACGTCCGCGAAGACCTGAAGATCACCGACCGGTTCCGGCGGAGCATCCGGAAGCGTCTGCGGACGCCCCTTCTGGTCACGCCGATGCCCGACGGCAATTACAAGGTGATCGACGGACACCGCCGACTCCTGGTCATGATCGAGGACAAGTGGCCGACCGCCCCCGTGGTCATCGACGACGACCGGGCAGAGGACGAGGCCGGACAGTTCCTTGACATGGTGACCACTGCCGAGCAGCGCGAAGGGCTCACCACCCGGGAGAAGGCGGCGGCTCTGTTCAGCGCGGCCGAGCTGGGGGCCGACGCCAAGCGCATGGCGGCCGAGACCGGCTGGACGCAGAAGGACGTGAAGACCGCCGTCAAGGTGGGCGGCGCGACGAAGACCGCCGAGGTCGCGAAGTCCGTCGACTACGAATGGACGCTCGACGAACTCTCCGACCTGGCCGAGTTCGAGGGAGAGCCCGAGGTCCTGGCCGAACTGGCGACGGCCGCCAAGGAGGGCACGTTCAAGTGGGCCGTCCGTCGGATCCGCAACGAGCGGGAGGAGGCGGCGAAGCTGGCCAAGGAGCGCGAAGAGCTCATGGCCGCCGGTATCACGGTCATCGACTCCCGGGAGAACCTGCCGGAGAAGGCCACGCCGGTGGACAAGCTCCGGACCCACGACGGGAAGCGGATCAAGGACGAGGAACACACCCAGTGCAAGGGCCACGCCATGGCCCCCGGCCAGTACGACAACGACTGGACGGCGTACTGCCTGAACCCCGCCCTCAACGACCACACCGTCTACAGCTACTCGGCCAGCAGCAGCACCACGGGGAAGCCGGACAAGGCCGTCCTGAAGCGGACCATCCAGGGGAACAAGCACTACAAGGCCGCGACGCAGGTCCGCCGGGAGTGGCTGAAGCAGTGGATGACCCGCAAGACGTTCCCCAAGGACGCCCAGGTGATCATGGGGAGGTTCGCCGCTGAGTCGGCACTTCGCGGTGACGATCTCGCCACGGGCGGGATTACCCACGAGGACGGTTCCCGTCTGCTGCGTGACTGGCTCGGCATCGCCGACGCGTCCAGGGCTGGCACGATGATGCCCGACATCGTGGCGCAGGCCGACGCACGCAGGCTGTTCCTGTTCCCGTTCATGGCGGTCGTCGCCTCTTACGAGAAGGCGACCGGCCACAAGGACAACCGGGCGTGGCGCACGGACAGTCAGGGCCCGAGCGAGTACACGCGGAAGCGTCTGGGCGCGTATCTCGCGGTCCTGGCCTCCCTGGGGCACCAGGTCACGCCGATCGAACAGGCCATCATCGACGGTGTCTCCTACGACGGCACCGAGCACGCGGCGAAGGTCGCCACCGAGACGGCCCAGGAGTCCGGCCAGGACCAGCTCACCGACGAGCAGTAGACGCCGTGCCGGGAGGGGGAGGCAGCCCCCTCCCGGCACCCCACCCCGAACCTTCAACCGACAGGAGCGTCACCATGAACCGCAACCGCAACCGCGACCAGCAGGACGACGGCAGCCGCATCGGTCTCGCGGTCATCGTCGGCATCGCCGCCTTCATCGTCGGGGGCGCGCTCGGCCTGGACGGCGTTTGGTGGGTACTCCAGAAGCTCATCCCCGCCCTGGTCGTGTGCAGCGTGCTCGGCCTGTTCCTCCGCTTCCAGCGCCGCCGCAACCGCCGGTGACGTCCGAACGACCGCCCCGCCCCGGTGTGTTCGGGGGCGGGGCCGCCGTCGTTTCGGCGGCGGTAGCGGTCACGCCTGGCGGCGTGGCTGTGTTGGTGGCCCGGTGCGTGCTCGCCGGCCCCGGCCTCCTTCGTCGGCCGGTGCCGTCGGCACCGGGCCGTGGACACGCCTGGCGGCGTGGCCCCTCTTTTGGGCCCCTTCGGGGCC
>NZ_JBEYJU010000236.1:0-2057 GCF_040703965.1 Streptomyces sp. NPDC006655
CCCATCCGCATACCTCACACACCACGGAGTACAGCCACTACCCCAGGCCCAGCGGGGACTTCAGGAAATATCACCCTGACGAGCCGAAGTCAGTAACGGCCGCTGAAGAAGCCGGTGAGGGCGGCGGCGACGGCCTCGGGCTGCTCCTCGGGGATGTAGTGACCGGCGTCGGGCACGATGACGCCGGTCACGTTCTCGGCCCACGGGCTGATGGAGGCCGCCATATCCGGGATCGAGCCGTGGCTGCTGGAGATTCCGAGGACGGGCACGGTCAGTCGCCGTTGCTCGAGTGCCGCGCGGTTCTTGCGCGCAGACTCGGCGGCGTCCCGGTAGCAGGCGAGGCCGGCGCGCAGGCCGCCATCGACGGCGAGGGCCGCCCCGTAGTGGTCGAGCTCTGCTTCCTCGAACGCGTCGGGGGCGAGGGACTTGGTCTTCAGGAACCAGCTGGTGTACTCCCGCTCGCGGCCGGCTATCAGCGTCTCGGGAAGATCGGGCACCACGTGGAACGCGAAGTGCCAGGTCTTGAACGCCAGAGTCGGATCGAGAGGGACCGCTTCCGGCATGGTGATACCAGGAATTCCGGCGTCCAGCAGCGCGACCCCGTGCAGTCGGCTTTCGTAGTTCAAGGCGAGGGAGAAGGCGACCCAGGCGCCGATGTCGTGCCCGGCGAGCCAGTAGTCCCCCACGCCGAGAGCGTTCACGGCGGCCTGGATGTGCGCGGCAACCGTGTGCGTGTCGTAACTGAGCTCCGGATGCTCGGAATTTCCCTGGCCCGGCCGGTCGATCGCTATGACCCGGAACCGATCGGCGAGAGCAGGCATGACCTTTCGCCAGGCCCACCACGTCTGCGGGAACCCGGTGAGCAGGACGACGGCCGGTCCGTCCGGCCGACCGCCTTCGACGGCGTGCAGGCGGACGCCGTCGGCGTCGACCCAGCGGTGCGTGAATCCGGCCAGGTCATGCAGGGGCAGGGCGGGGACGGGGTTGGTCATGGGAATCCTCCATCGAGGCGGGTGGACCGTGATTCGACGCTAACACGTCTTGAACTGATCAGTCCAAGATGGGAGGATGGGCCGCATGGCAGGCAAGAAGCAGTTCGACATGGACACGGTGCTCGACGCCGCGATGATCCAGTTCTGGCGCTCCGGCTACGCCGACACCTCGCTCGACGACCTGTCCCGGGCGACCGGCCTGAACCGCAGCTCGATCTACTCCTCGCTCGGCGACAAGGACGCGCTCTTCCTTCGCTGCCTGGATCGCTACGCCACGCGCTACGGCGACAAGTTCGACGCCGCCCTCTCGTGCGCGGCCGAGGACCCCGTCGCCGCCGTCCGTGCCTTCTTCGAAGTCACCCTTAGGCGCATCGCCGACCCCGCCGTGCCCGACGGATGCCTGATGGCCCAGTCGGTCATGGCGAGTCCGGCGCTGAGCCCGAGCGTCGCAGAGCATGTCAAAGAGTTGTTCGGCTTGCAGCGCCCGCGCCTGCGCACCGCGCTGAAGGCCGGCGGAATGTCCGACGAGAACGCCGAGGACTTCGCCGTACACGTAGCGGCCGTGAACCAGTCTCTCGCGGTGATGGGCAGGGCCGGGTCGAGCCCGGAGCAACTCCGGGCGATCGTCAGTGTGACCGTCGACGCGCTCGCGCGGGCACTGAGACCGGCCGGATAGCCGGCACATCAAATTTCTGTCTGGGAGTCATAGGCGCTTCTCAATGTCCGCAGGGGCAAGACCGATGGCTGATGCAGCCGGCGTCAACCTTGGCGGGCTGGAGGAGTCGCCCCTCCGGGAGTATGGCGAATCACACCGAACTGGTCGAGATCGTCGTCAACCGGGTGTATCGCTGCAAGGATCGCGCATACGTGCGGGTTGCCCGGGCTGTCGACAGCGCCGACCTACGGGGCAGGCTCGATCGGGCAGCCGCAGTGCTCCTGCTGTCGCAGTACGTGGAGGAGCGGTACGCCGCCGATCTGCTCGCCGCCAACACCTCGGGTGTCGGTTATCTGCTCAAGCAACGCGTCGCCGACGTCGAGGAGTTCGCCGAGGCGGTGCGCCGGGTG
>NZ_JBEYJU010000237.1:0-2010 GCF_040703965.1 Streptomyces sp. NPDC006655
AACCTGTGGATGGTCATCAAGACCGAGTGCATCCGCGGCCGCATCTTCGCCACCAGAGCCGAAGTGAACCTCGCGCTCTTCGAGTACATCGACGGACCCTGTTGCCCAATTGAGTGAAGTCAGCACGTTCGCGGAGCGTTTGGCGCCTGCGGCCGCGAGCGTGGTGATCGGTGGCTCGTGGACGTGAACAGGACGTCTGGCCGTGAAACGGGGGTGGGGCGGTGTCCATGCACGCGGACACGGGGGCGGAGGTCCCCGCCGGGACACGGGAAGTGGCTCAGGCGGCGTTCCCCAAGGGCTGTCTGGCCATGCGGATCCGGGATGCTCTCGGCTCGCTGTTCCCGGACGAGGAGTTCCGCGAGGCGTTCGGAGTCCGGGGACGTCCCGGTGTCTCTCCCGGCCGGCTGGCTCTGGTCAGCATCCTGCAGTTCGCCGAGAACCTGACCGACCGCCAGGCCGCCCATGCAGTGCGAGCCAGGATCGACGTGAAGTACCTGCTCGGCCTGGAATTGACCGACCCCGGCTTCGACCACACCGTGCTGACCGGGTTCCGAGACCGCCTGCTGACTCACGGTCTGGAGGAGAGGATTCTGGACCTGCTCCTTGAGCGGCTGGCAAGGATGGGACTGGTTGCCTCCGGCGGGCGGCAGCGCACCGACTCCACGCACGTGCTGGCCGCGGTCCGCGCCCTCAACCGCCTGGAGTTCGTCGGGGAGACGCTGCGGGCCACTCTGGAAGCACTCGCCGCGGCCGCGCCGGAGTGGATCCGCGTGTCGATGGACCCCCTGTGGCAGGAACGGTACGGGGCGAGAGTCGATGCCTACCGGCTGCCGACGGATGAACAGGAGCGGCGTGAGCTCGCCCGGCAGATCGCCGTCGACGGATACCGCCTGCTCGAAGCCGTCTTCGCGTCCGCGGCGCCGGCATGGATTCGCCAGGTGCCCGCAGTCGGTGTCCTGCGCACCGTGTGGGTGCAGCAGTTCACCCGCACCATCAACGACGGCGAACAGGAGGTGGCCTGGCGGGGGAAGGACGATCTCCCGCCGAGCAGAGTACTGATCGCCTCGCCCTACGACCCTGAAGCCCGGTACGCGAAGAAGCGCGGTTCTGCCTGGGTCGGCTACAAGATCCACCTCAGCGAAAGCTGCGATGATCCTGCGGAGTCGCAGCGTCCCCACCTGATCACGGAGGTCATCACGACAGACGCCACCGTCAACGATGCGATGGTCGTCGATGAGGTCCACAACCGCCTCGCCGACAAGAAACTCCTGCCTGCGGAGCATCTCCTGGATGCCGGGTATACCTCCGCCGAACTGCTGGTAACCGCGCCAGTCGCCCTCGGCGTCAGCGTCGTCGGCCCCGTGCGTTCGAACAACACCCGACAATCCGTCGAGAAGAGCGGCTTCGGTAAGACAGCCTTCTCTATCGACTGGCAGGCCAAGCAGGCCATCTGTCCGACCGGCGCCACGAGCAGATACTGGACGCAGGGGGTGGACAACAACGGCCGGGACGCGATCCGCATCCGCTTCGCGACTGCCACCTGTGCACCCTGCCCCGTGCGCGACCAGTGCACCCGCTCCACCCAATACGGGCGGCAGCTGACCGTCCGCCCTCAGGAACAGGACGCGCTGCTGGAGCGCGTCCGCGCCGAGCAGAGTACAGACGAGTGGAAGGATCGCTACGCGGCCCGTGCAGGAGTGGAGGGCACCGTTCACCAGGCCGTCGCCGCTACCGGCGTGCGTCGGACCCGATACATCGGCCTCGCCAAGACGCACCTTGCACACGTCTTCACGGCGGCCGCCGTCAACTTGATCCGCCTGGACGCCTGGTGGAATGACATCCCGCTCGCCCGCACACGCACCTCTCGGCTGGCCGCCCTCGGCCTCGCAGCATGAGATCAATTGGGCAACAGGGTCATCGACGGCTTCTACAACCCCCGCCGCATCCAGAAACGACTCGGCTACCTCAGCCCGATCGAGTACGAGGAGAAGCACTACGCCGACCAGGCAA
>NZ_JBEYJU010000238.1:0-1981 GCF_040703965.1 Streptomyces sp. NPDC006655
GGTCATGTGGCGGAGCCACCTGGCCCGCCACCCCGTGCGTCGAGCGTGCGTGCCGAACGCCGCGACGCCGCGGAGATCCATCAGAAGGGCCCTAGGTGAGCGGGGTCTGGTGCGTCCGACTGCAAGGCGGAGGAGCCGTGGCCGATCAGCCGCTGCCGCGGCGGGCGACGCGGTGAGGGCACCTCCCGGCCGGAGGCTGGGGGACGTCGGCGACTGAAGACAACGCCGCAGACGGGCGTGCCAGACCCCGCGTCTGCGGCATGATCCGCCGGACAGCCCCTAGGGGCGGCGGTCAGGTCCGCTGGCAGCCGGGGCACCAGAAGAGGTTGCGGGACGCGAGGTCGGCGGTGCGGATCTCGGTGCCGCAGAGGTGGCAGGGCAGGGCGGCCCGGCGGTAGACGTACACCTCTCCGCCGTGGTCGTCGACGCGCGGCGGGCGGCCCATCGCCTCCGGGGTGTGCTCGGGCCGGACGGTGTCGATCCGGTTGTTGCGGACGCCCTCGTGCATGAGGGCGACGAGATCGCCCCAGACGGCGTCCCACTCCGCCGGGGTGATGTCCCGGCCGGCCCGGTAGGGGTCGATGCCCTGCCGGAACAGCACCTCGGCGCGGTAGACGTTGCCGACGCCCGCGACGACCTTCTGGTCCATGAGCAGCGCGGCGACGGTGGTGCGGCTCCGGGAGATCCTCCGGTACGCGAGGCCCGGGTCGGCGTCGTCGCGGAGCGGGTCGGGGCCGAGCCGGGCGTGTACGGCCGCCTTCTCCGCGTCGTTGATCAGGGCGCAGGTGGTGGGGCCGCGCAGGTCGACGTAGGAGGTGGCGTCGGTGAGGCGCAGCCGGACCGTGTCGGTGGCCGGGGGCGCGGGGACGGCGCCGAAGGTGACCTTGCCGAAGAGGCCGAGGTGGATGTGCACCCAGTCGCTGTCGCGGAAGCCGAGGAAGAGGTGTTTGCCGTGGGCCTCGGTGCGGGTGAGGGGGGTGCCGTCGACGAGGCTCGTGGCGTCGGAGAACTTGCCCTGCGGGCTGCTGGCGCGGACGGGGCCGGTGAGGCGGCCGTAGTCCAGCGCCAGCCGGTGGATCGTGTGCCCTTCTGGCACGGGCCGACATTCCTTTCCGCCCACCCACGACTCGGCCGACCGAGAGACGACGAGGGGCCCGGTGGGCCGGGGTTCTGCTGGGCCGGGGTTCTGCTGGGCCGGGGTTCCGGGGCCCGGAGGTCCGGGGCCCGGAGCCGGTAAGCCGAGGGCCCGATAGGCCCGCGGGCCCGGTGAACCGGGGTTACGCTCGGCCGGGTTCCGGGTTCCGGGGCCGGTGGGTGGGGTGTTACGGCTGGGGGTGGTGCGGGGGGATCGGGGGGAGGTCGCCCGTCGTCTCGTACTCCGCCAGCATGTCGATGCGGCGGATGTGACGCTCCTCCTCGGAGAACGGCGTGTTCAGGAACGTCTCGACGAACTTCGTCGCCTCGTCCTGCGTGTGCATGCGCGCGCCCACCGCGACGACGTTCGCGTTGTTGTGCTGCCGGCCGAGCGACGCGGTCTCCTCGCTCCAGGCGAGGGCCGCGCGGACGCCCTTGACCTTGTTCGCGGCGATCTGCTCGCCGTTGCCGGAGCCGCCGATCACGACGCCGAGGGACTCGGGGTCCGCCGCCGTCCGCTCGGCCGCGCGCAGGCAGAACGGCGGGTAGTCGTCCTGGGCGTCGTAGATGTGGGGGCCGCAGTCCACGGGGTCGTGGCCCGCCGCCTTCAGCCACTCGACGAGGTGGTTCTTGAGTTCGAAGCCCGCATGGTCGGAGCCGAGATACACGCGCATGGGACGAGTGTGACATGGCGCCGATCGTGCGGCAGAGCGGGGGCCGCGGCCCGCGAGGGGCGGGGTGGTTCGACAGGATGGCACTCCCCGGGCAGGAACCGCTCCTCCTCGTCGAGGCAGAGGGAGTGGATGGCCACCCCCGGCCCCTCCCGCAACAGCCGGACGACACCGGG
>NZ_JBEYJU010000239.1:0-1930 GCF_040703965.1 Streptomyces sp. NPDC006655
ACGATGCGACTCCCGAGAATGAGTCCCTGCGGCTGGCCCTCCGGTGGGTTCTCGTAGTTGAGGTCCGGCTGGTGGGAGAAGAAGCGGTGCCAGTAGTACTGCTTGCGGACCGGGTCGTAGGTCCAGTTGGACGCCTCGGTGTCGACGAAGATGATCCGCGCGTCCTGGTACTGCTTGTCGTCGTCCGCCCAGACGTAGTAGTCGCCGTAGGGGCCGTCCGGGTCCCTTCTGGACTCCTGGAACCACGGGTGCTGGTCGCTGGTGTGGTTCATGACGAAGTCGATGATGACGCGCATCCCGCGCTGGTGGGCGGCGTCCACGAACTCCACGAAGTCGGCCAGGTCGCCGAACTCGGGGAGCACCGCGGTGTAGTCGGAGACGTCGTAACCGCCGTCCCGCAGCGGGGACTTGAAGAAGGGCGGCAGCCAGAGGCAGTCGACGCCGAGCCACTGGAGGTAGTCGAGCTTGGCGGTCAGGCCCTTGAGGTCGCCGATGCCGTCGCCGTTGCTGTCCTGGAAGGAGCGCACCAGGACCTCGTAGAAGACCGCACGTTTGAACCAGTCGGGGTCCCGGTCCTTGGCGGGAGTGTCCTCGAAGGTGTCCGGGACGGGTTCGTTGACGATCATGTTGTGGGTGACCCTCCGATCTGCGGGGACGGTCGCAGGACGGTGAGGATGTGCGCGGCCCGGTGCCCCGGGTCGAGGCGCACGTAGTTGGTCCTGCCCCAGTTGAAGGTTTCGCCGGTGAGCTCGTCGCGCACCGGCACCGACTCGTGCCAGTTCAGGCCGAGTTGCGGCATGTCCAACGAGACCGTGGCCTCCTGGGTGTGGTGGGGGTCGAGGTTGACGACCACCAGAACCGTGTTCGAACCGCTCCGCTTGCTGTAGACGATCACCGCTTCCTTGTCGGCGTGGTGGAAGTGGAGGTCGCGCAGTTGCCGCAGCGCCGGGCTGGCGCGCCGGACGGTGTTGAGGCGGGTGATGAGCGGGGCGATGCCCTCCGTCTCCGCGCGCTCCCAGTCCCGGGGCCTGAGCTGGTACTTCTCCGAGTCGAGGTACTCCTCGCTGCCCTCCTTGAGCGGGGTGTTCTCGCAGAGTTCGTAGCCGCTGTAGATGCCCCAGGTGGGGGAGAGGGTGGCGGCGAGCACGGCCCGGACCTCGAAGGCGGGGCGGCCGCCGTGCTGGAGGTAGGCGTGCAGGATGTCGGGGGTGTTGGCGAAGAAGTTCGGCCGCATGTAGGCGGCGCTGTCCTGGGCGAGTTCGGTGGCGTACTCGGTGAGTTCCTGCTTGGTGGTGCGCCAGGTGAAGTAGGTGTAGGACTGCTGGAAGCCGATCTGGGCGAGGGTGCGCATCATCGCGGGGCGGGTGAAGGCCTCGGCGAGGAAGATGACGTCCGGGTCGGCCGTGTTGATCTCGGCGATGACGCGTTCCCAGAACACCACGGGCTTGGTGTGGGGGTTGTCGACGCGGAAGATCCGCACCCCGCAGTCCATCCAGTGCCGCAGGACCCGGACCGTCTCGGCGATCAGGCCGTCCATGTCGGCGTCGAAGGCGATGGGGTAGATGTCCTGGTACTTCTTCGGCGGGTTCTCGGCGTAGGCGATGGTGCCGTCCGGCCGGTGGTGGAACCAGTCCGGGTGCTTCTGCACCCAGGGGTGGTCCGGCGAGCACTGCAACGCGAAGTCCAGCGCGATCTCCAGACCGTGGCGGCCGGCCTCGGCCACGAACCACCGGAAGTCCTCGATCGTGCCCAGCTCCGGGTGCACCGCGTCATGGCCGCCCTCCGGCGAGCCGATCGCCCACGGCACGCCGACGTCCTCGGGGGTCGGCGTGAGGGTGTTGTTGCGGCCCTTGCGGAAGGTGGTCCCGATCGGGTGGATCGGGGGGAGGTAGACGACGTCGAAGCCCATCGCCGCGATGGCGGGCAGCCG
>NZ_JBEYJU010000240.1:0-1882 GCF_040703965.1 Streptomyces sp. NPDC006655
GCCGACGGCACCGGCCGACGAAGGAGGCCGGGGCCGGCGAGCACGCACCGGGCCACCAACACAGCCGCCCCGCCAGGGGCGTCCGCTACCGCCGCCGAAACGACGGCGGCCCCGCCCCCGAACACACGGGGCGGGGCGGCCTGGCTGTTACGCGGCGCGGAGCTTGGCGAGCGCGGCGTCGTCGGGCTGGGGCACGAGTACGTCGTACTCGGAGGGGTCGTACCACTTCTTCTGGATCTCAAGGCCGGTGTCGGTCTTGAAGTAGATCGCGATCAGCGGGTAGGTCTCCCACTCGGTGACCCGGTGGAGGCCGCCCTGCGGGTCCTGGATGACGTCGCCCTTGCCGAGCATGATCGCGGTCTTCGGGTACGTGGTGATCTCCTGCTGATCGCTGGGCTCCGGCTGAACCTCGTTCATGCGGGGGCAGGAGGACCGGCCATTGTCCAGCTTGACCGTCAGGTTCCCGTCCTGGGCGTGAACGCCCTCGACGGTGCCCCGGTCTCCGGGGTGGGCGGTGGTGCCGAGGAATTCGACCTTCGCCGTGAACTCGACCCTCTGACCGACGGTGTACATCTTCGCTCCCTGCTGTTGAAGGTTTGGGGCTGTCGTCCGGGGGACTGCCACCCCCTTCCGACATCACTAATTCTGCCTTATTTAGGGGTGGAAGTCCAACCCGAACACCCCTCCCGGGAAGTGACCTACACCACATCCATCCGCAGGTCACGACCGGTTTCCGGCTCACCCTGGTCCGCCGCTCCGGAGCGGCGGACCCTCCTCGCTATCGGGTGACCAACTCGTCGATGACCTCGGTGAAGTGGAAAGCGCACACTCGGTGTGCCGTGCGGCATCCGTCCTGCTGCGACCAGGGGTCGGCCTCGATCGCGACCGGCGCGGGCAGGGTGCAGCGGCGGTACTGGCACCCTCCGGGCCGTCCGGCCTTGGCAAGGTCGATGACGCGGTACGCCCCCAGCTCGAACTGCGAGAGGTCGAAACCGAAAGCGTGGTCCCTGACGGTGGCCAGGTAGTCGGCTCGCCGCTTGGCCTCGGCGCGCTCGCGCTCTGCGGCCTCGGCCTCAGCCTTGGCGATGGCGTCGGCCAGGGTCTGCGCTGACGGGGCCTGGCGGCCGGCCACAGTGTGGGCCTCCAGGACCGTCCGGGTGCGGCTGGTGAGCGATTCGTCGCTCTCCCACGGCTCCCGTACCGGCAGCACCCGGCCGTGGGCTCCGTTCCACCGGTCCACCAGGTAGTTCAGGGCGATCTGCGGGGTGCGGACCTCGGCGACGAATTCCAGGTCGTTCAGCATGACGTCGTCCCACCATTCGACGTGGGTCCGGCGGCCGTCGCTGATGAAACAGCCGAGAAAGCTGTCCGTGTCGGCGAAGTAGACGTTCCCGCCGACGATGTCGCCGTGGTACCCGCATTCCGCCTGGAGCACTTCAATGATCCAGGCGTAATGGCGGAGTTCGCCGACGGGCATGGGGACCACCGTGAGCGGGACGTCGCGCCCCTCGGCAACCTGCGGTCCGCGAGCGTGGAACGCGACGACTCCGCCGGTGCGGTATCCGGAGAGGGTGCTGGTTCCCATGTCGCGCTCCTTGGTGTTGAAGGTTTGGGGCTGTCGTCCGGGGGCTGCCCCCCCCTTCCGACATCACTAATTCTGCCTTATTTGAGGGTGGAAGTCCAACCCGAACACCCCTCCGGGGGAGTGACCTGCATCACATCTATCCGCAGGTCAGGACCGGCCTCGCACCCGCACCCGTCCGGCGGCCTCCGCCACAACCCACCCCGGCGGGGGCTCCCCTCGGTCGGTCGGGCAGCGCACGCCGCACCGCCGGTTCTGCGGGGGCTGCCAGGCTCGCGCTTGCGCGACCGCGAAGCGGCC
>NZ_JBEYJU010000241.1:0-1804 GCF_040703965.1 Streptomyces sp. NPDC006655
AGGTCATCGCCGCAAGTCTGGCGGGCCGTGGCGGTATGGCGTCGGTGGCGCTGTCTGAGACAGAGGCCGTCGAGCGTCTGGAGCGGTGGGCCGGCCGGATCGAGGTCGCGGCGGTCAACGGTCCGTCCTCGGTGGTGATCGCCGGTGACGCCGAAGCCCTCGACGAGGCCATCGACGCGCTGGAGGACCAAGGCGTACGCGTGCGCCGCATCGCAGTCGACTACGCCTCGCACACCCGGCATGTCGAAGCCGTCCAGGAGATCCTGAGCGAGGCCTTCGCCGACATCCGCAGCCAGGCTCCTGCCGTGCCGTTCTTCTCCACCGTGACCGGCGAGTGGATTCGCGAGGCGGGTGTCCTCGACGGCGGCTACTGGTACCGCAACCTGCGTCGGCAGGTCCGCTTCGGTCCCGCGATCGCTGACCTCCTGGCCGACGGCCACACCGTGTTCGTGGAGTCCAGCGCCCACCCCGTCCTGGTCCAGCCGATCAGCGAGATCGTGGTCGGCGCCGAGGCCGACGCCGTCGTGACCGGCTCCCTGCGCCGTGAAGACGGCGGCCCGCGCCGTCTGTTCACCTCGATGGCCGAGCTCTTCGTCCGAGGCGTCCACGTCGACTGGAGCGGCTGCCTTGCGACCGGAGCCGACGTCGGCCGCATCGACCTCCCGACATACGCCTTCGACCACCAGCACTACTGGATCCAGCTGACCGGCACCGCCGACGACGCCGCCTCGCTCGGCCTGACCGGCACCGACCACCCGCTGCTCGGCGCGGTGGTCCCGCTGCCACAGTCCGACGGTCTGATCCTCACCTCCCGACTCTCCCTGCGCACCCACCCATGGCTCGGGGACCACGCCATCGCAGGCGCGGTCGTCGTGCCCGGAACCATTTACGTCGATCTGGCGGTCCGAGCCGGCGACGAGTTCGGCTGCGGTGTCCTGGAGGAACTCGTCATCGAGTCACCGCTCGTGCTGCCCGAGCAGGGCGGGGTCCGAATCCAGGTCGCCGTCAGCGGCGCCGGCCCCAACGGCTCGCGCACCGTGGATGTCTACTCCCTCCGCGAGGAGACCTCCGACGAGGCGGGACAGGGGGGATGGACCCGGCATGCCACCGGCCTGCTCTCCAACGCCGCCCGGGCCGACAGCACGACGCCCGCCGTCGACTTCGCCGCCTGGCCTCCGGCCGGCGCGCAGCCCGTCGCCATCGACGACTTCTACTCGGATCTGGCCGCCCGCGGATACGCCTACGGTCCGGCCTTCCAAGGCCTGCGCGGCGTGTGGCGGCGCGGCGACGAGCTGTTCGCCGAGGCTGTCCTGCCGCCCGAGCAGCGCGAGAACGCCGACCGGTTCGGCATCCACCCGGCCCTGCTCGACGCCGCCCTGCACACCAACGCCTTCGCCAACCCCGACGACGACCGCAGAGTTCTGCCCTTCGCCTGGAACGGTCTCGTCCTGCACGCCCTGGGCGCCTCCGCCCTGCGCGTACGAGTTGCCCCGAGCGGCCCGGACGCGCTCTCGTTCCAGGCCGCCGACGAGACCGGCGACCTCGTCCTGACCATGGACTCGCTGGTGTCCCTGCCGGTCACCGCCGAGAAGCTCGGCGTCGGCGGGACCGGCCGGGGGAGCCGCGACTCGCTGTTCCGGGTGGAGTGGGCCCCGCTGCCCGCCCCTGAGGGCGCCGCCGCCCCCGCCTCCTGGGTGCCTCTCGCCACCGTCGACGACGTGGCGGCGCTCGCCGCCCGCGAGACCCTGCCGCCGGTCGCCGTCCTCATGGCGACGACCGGCGACGGCGAGGACCCGCTCGGCCT
>NZ_JBEYJU010000242.1:0-1690 GCF_040703965.1 Streptomyces sp. NPDC006655
CTTCGCGGTCGCTTCGCGAGCCTGGCAGCCCCCGCAGAACCGGCGGTGCGGCGTGCGCTGCCCGACCGACCGAGGGGAGCCCCCGCCGGGGTGGGGTGTGGCGGAGGCCCGCCACGCGGCCGCCGGTCCGGGGGCGAGAACCGGCCCGGAAACCGGTCCTGACCTGCGAAAACATGTGATCGGGATCACTCCCCGAGAGGGGGGTTCCGGCTGGACTCTCACCCTCAAATAAGGCAGAATTAGTGATGTCGGAAGGGGGGAGGCAGCCTCCCGGACGACAGCCCCAAACCTTCAACATCAAGGAGCGACCGTGACCGTCGAGACCGAGTGGATTGACACGAAGGACGTACAGGTGGGCGACAAGATCGCCTGTCTGCTCAGCGACGCCCGCGCTTACCCGCGTGTGACGGGCTGGACTGACCGCGTGCTGGAGCTGAGCAAGCAGGGCCTGAAGGACGTCACGCACCGGACGTTCCAGGTCAGCGGCGCGCCGTGGTGGGCAGAGGACATGACCACCTTCGACCTGTCGGGACAGGCGCTGATCGTCTCCCGTGAAGCGAAGGAGGACGAGGAGCCCGAGCACGGGGACGGCGCGGGGATGCCGTCCATCGAGCAGATGCAGAGCTGGATGTCCGAGGGCGGAGCCGAGGCCCGCGACGGGTGCTGGGTGGAGCCGGACGGCACGTGTGAACACGGCTCGCCGTCGTGGCTACTGGCCGCCGGCCTGATCTGACCCGGGCCACCGGCCGGGCGGGGGCGAAGCGCCCCCGCCCAACTCCCCGAACGCTTCAACGACAGAAGGACAACCCACCGTGGCACCCTTCATTTCCCCGTACACCGTCGAGCACTCCGCCCAGTGCCCGCCCGTTGACCCGCGGAGCAAGACCGAGCTTTCGTGCCGACGCTGTGACTGGGTCCGCAAGCACGGCCCGTACTGGAACCATGGCGAACAGCGCGTCACCTGCGGAACCTGCGGGGACGAGGCCAACACGAGCGATGATCCTCGGTTCGCCGGATACGCCGGATTCCACTACGGCCGTACCCGATACGGCGGTTGTTCCGGCGAGTACCTGGCCCACGGCCGCCCGACCGCCGAGCGCACCACCGAACCCGGATGGATGCCACTCGCCCACGTCCGGCCCGGCGACGTCATCACCACGCGGGACAACTGGGGAAAGTGGGACGACCCCGCGATGGTGGTGGACATCGAGGAAGGCGAGGTGGCGCCCGGAGCCCCGCGCATCCATGCCAGCTGGCTGAGCGACAACCCCCACCACGGCAGCGGCGTATGGGGCATCTGGGCCCAGCCGGGAACCCCGATTTTGCTGGTCCAGGCGGCAGCCGGTGAGCCCCCGGCCGCACATGTGAGGGTCCACTACAGCAACGCGATCAGCAGCCGGAGTCAGGTGTACCAGCGGTGCTACCGGACCGAGGAAGCCGCCCAGGCGGACATCCGGGAGTTCTGGCCGTACAACAACACGCGCTCCGTCGAGAGCCGGTGCTGGTGCCGCCGCAACCCTCTCCGGTAGCGCCAACCCCGCCGGTGCCGTCCGCCCCTTGTGCCGAGCAGGCCCGGGACGGGCGGCACCGCCGCCGCGGCGGTAGCGGACGCCCCTGGCGGGGCGGCTGTGTTGGTGGCCCGGTGCGTGCTCGCCGGCCCCGGCCTCCTTCGTCGGCCGGTGCCGTCGGC
>NZ_JBEYJU010000243.1:0-1676 GCF_040703965.1 Streptomyces sp. NPDC006655
TGCCGGTCGGGTCCAGGCTCATGACGGCCAGGCAGACGCACTTGAGGGCGGCCTGGTCGGTGGGGAAGTGCCCCCGGGCCCGGACGGCCTTGCGGATCCGCATGAACACCAACTCGTTGACCGAAGGCCGCAAGGCCGACTCGGCCCG
Organism: Streptomyces sp. NPDC006655; assembly: GCF_040703965.1. Lineage (NCBI taxonomy): Bacteria > Bacillati > Actinomycetota > Actinomycetes > Kitasatosporales > Streptomycetaceae > Streptomyces > Streptomyces sp. NPDC006655. The sequence continues at coordinate 149 of NZ_JBEYJU010000243.1, forward strand.
ACGTCGGCAACGCGTCATCAAGGCCATCAACGCCGCCAGGCGTGATGGCACGGTCATCAACGTCTCCGGCATCGCACGGCAGGCCGGGGTGGACCGTGCCTTCCTCTACCGCCACAAGGATCTGCTCGCCCAAGTACACGCGGCCGGCGCCGAACCGCCCGGCGACGGCACCGGTCCTCACGTCAGCCGGGCCTCCCTCCAGGCCGACTTGGCGGACGCTCTGGAGCGCAGCAACCGCCTCGCCGCCCGCGGCCGACAACTGGAAGCCAAGCTCTCCGAACTCCTTGGCGAGCATGCGTGGCGGGAGTCCGGCCTCTGGGCGCCCGACGACATCGACCAGCTCAAACGCCGCATCACCAACCTCGAACAGGAGGTCGTCACCCTGACCAGTCAACTGGAGGAACGCGACGAAGAACTCATGGCGGCGCGCGCAGCCAACCGGCAGCTGATCAGCCGACTCAACGCGAGCCACTGACCTCGGCCGACGAGGGGGCGGCGGGACGATGATCACCGTCCGCCGCCGCCACGTCGACGAGCTGGAACGCATGCATGCCGTCCATGGGGGTGCCATCGGGATTTCAGCCCGAAGGCGGCCGCGAGAACGATGGGGAAATCGGCCTCAGGGACAGTGGTGCGCAGCTCCGCGAGGACGTCGGGAAAGTCGGCGTCATAGATGGCGCCCAGGTACTCCTGGCGCAGGCGGTGGATGACCTCGACCAGCTCGGGCCGCAGCCGCATCCAGGCGCGGGACGTCAGGATCTCATCCGCAACCTGGTCCATGAACCAGCGCATGACCTCGTACGGGATGTCCTCGGGCGCGTACAACAACGACAACAGGGCCTCCGGGAACCGCTCGGAATGGGGTCGCACCCCCGAGCTACCAGGAGGCCCTTCATGCGCATACGGCCGGATGATCACCCGACCGGGAGGTTGCCCGTTGTTCCCCGCCACATAGGGCACGCGAGGGGCGCGCTCCAGCCGATGTGGGCCGTGGGGGCCCGTCTTTGAAGTGGTTCTCGGCACGCTTGAATGTGAGGGTGACGAAGTGGGGGCGCCCGTACGTACCTCGGACGGCCGAGCTCGTGCCCGTACTCCTGGATCAGGTAGAGGCAGGGGCTGGCAGCGAGAGCGTGTGGCGCGAGCTATGGACCATGCTGTGCATCGAGGGAGAGACCCTCGTCCCCGGGAGTCTCGCCGCGCTGCCACGTCTGGTCGCGCTCGCCCGGAGCGAAACGCAAGCGCTGGAGATGGCAGGGGCGATCGTGCGCAGCGCTATGACGGACGACCAGGGCGAGCGCATGTTTGTGGAGAGCCCCGACGCCATCGCGGAGCTTCGGGAACTGGTGGACCAGCGTCTCCAAACACGTCCGGCCGACTACATCTGGGGCTATCGCACCCTCCTCGCGATCGAGGGGCAGTTCCACTGGAGCGCCGTGCTAGGGTGCGTTTCAGAAGTGGATCTTGATGTGTCAAGATCCACTTCGTGGGGAGGCACGATCTGACGAATGCGCAGTGGGCGAAGCTGGAG
>NZ_JBEYJU010000244.1:0-1655 GCF_040703965.1 Streptomyces sp. NPDC006655
TACCGCTTACCACTGTTGCCGCTCACGATCTGGACTACTTCCTCCGGGACCAACCGTCCCAGTATCGAGCTGTCCAAGATCAGGGGGGAACATCAGGCCGAGTACTACGGCGACCTGGTCCGCGTCGCCCTGATGGAAGCACGTCCCGCCGGCCTGCACACTTACCAGCTCATGGCCGCCACCCGCCTGACCCGCTCGCAGGTCGGCCGCGGGATGCGGCACGTGCGCGATGTCGTCGCCGCCGAGAACCTGACGCCGATCACCTGGACCCGCCGGGACGGGTTCATGTTCTCCGACGACCCGGCGGACTGGATCGAGTACGACAAGCGGCAGTTCCGGCAGATCCTCGGCCGCCTCACCCGGGTGATCACGGGCACGCTCGATCCGCACCTGGCCCGCTACCCCGACGACGAATGGGCCCAGCTCGCCACCGCCCAGCTCACCGGCGTCCGCGCCACCCTCGCCCAGCTCTCCAAATAGCCTCCGCTGCCGATCACCCTGCCGAGCCCGCCATGCCTGCTGCTTCCCGCCGTCGGCGCTACCCGTCCGACACCTCGGTTGCCGAATGGGCCCTTCTGGAACCCTTGCTGCCCGTTCCAGCCTGCCAGACCAAGACCGGCGGACATCCGGAGAAGTGGCCCCGGCGGGAGATCGTCGACGGCATCCGCTACATCGTCGACAACGGCGCGAAATGGCGGGCACTGCCTGCGGACTTCCCACCGTGGGAGACGGTTTACGGGTTCTTCTGGCGGTGGAACCGGGCCGGGGTCGTCACCTACATCCGTGACCAGCTTCGCCGCAGGATCCGTACCGGAAAGGGCCGCTGCCCCCACCCGGTCACGCTGATCGTCGACTCCCAGTCGGTCAAAGGCGCCTCCACCGTCGGCCGTAACAGCCGCGGCTACGACGCCGCCAAGAAGATCAACGGTCGCAAACGACATATCACCGTGGACACGCTCGGCCTGCCGGTGATGATCACGGTCACGCCCGCCGACATCCAGGACCGCGACGCCGCCCGCGACGTGTTCTGGCGCCTGCGCCTCACCCAGCCACAGATCACCCAGATCTGGGCCGACCGGGGCTACGCCGGCGAACTCGTGGACTGGGCCCGCGAACATCTCTGGATCTCCCTGCGCATCGTCTCCCGGCCCAAGGGCACCAAGGGCTTCGTCGTCCTGCCCCGCCGCTGGAAAGTCGAGCGCACGATCGGCTGGTGCATGAACGCCCGCCGCAACGCACGCGACTACGAACGGCTGCCCCAGCACTCCGAAGCACACCTGAACTGGGCACTCATCACCATGATGACCCGACGCCTCACCCGCAAAAGCCCCCGCACCAGCCAGTGGACGAAGTCTGGGTGACCGAAGCCAAGGGAGCATCGCTCAGTCGACCGTGTCGACGAAGCCCATCTTCCGATTCATGGCAATCGCGCTCTCGTTGGCCGGATGATGAAAGGTGCGGACCCTGTTCGCTCCGCACTCCTCTATGAAAGCCATCCCGAACGTCTTCATGGCAATCGAGATGCCCCGGCCTCGATACCCGGCTCTCACACCAGTCATCTCGTTGAACATGAAACTCTCATGCCTCGACGTCGCCGCCATACCGACCCAGGCCTCGCCGTCCAAGGCGATCACGACACCCCGCGGGTCGTAGGA
>NZ_JBEYJU010000245.1:0-1609 GCF_040703965.1 Streptomyces sp. NPDC006655
GTCCGGCCTGACGGCCGGACAACCCCTCACCAAGATCTTCATCGACCTTCTAGCGCTAGAGGGGCAGCGAGTGTCCAAACGCCCCGTTGGCCCGCGCTATCGGCGCAGGCATCGCCTAGCGCCGCCCGGTACGCCTCGTATCTGAAATGGCGTCTCAATGAGAGCTCTGCGCCCACGTGCCCGTGTTCGGGCATCACGTACCGGACGGCCGCTCGCACCTCAGCCGGCGGTACAGCAGCGCGATACAGCGACCCAAGCAACCAGCAGCACCGAGCACTGGCCCGTCATGGTCCGCCAAGCGACTTGTACGACCGTCTACGACCCGTCTCTCCAGAGCTACGGATCAGAAAGTGATGGCCTCGCCGCGTATCGCGCTGAGGCCATCACGTCTGTATTACAAGGGGTGTCGTCCGGCGACCGCACCGCTCGGGTCGTCCAGCAGGGCGATGCGGGCGGTGATGCGTTTGCCGACCGGTTCCCGCTGTGCTTCGAAGCCCTGGGCAACGGCCATGACGATCTCCAGGCCGTGCTGGCCTACCCGGCCAGCATCCGCGGCCCGGGCGCGATAGGCAGGACCGGGTCGGAGTCCCACACGACAACCTCGACCGTGTCACCGGCGATCCGCAAATCCAGCAGCAGCGGCCCCGGAGCGTACTTGAGGGCGTGACCCGGCCAATCCGTGCAACGCGTCCTGCACCTCGTCGGCATCGACACCTTCATCGACTGCCACGAAACCCTCCCCCAGGCACTCAGTATCTGAAGGCCGCTTTGCCAACCTCCGCTTTCCACCCGGCAGCCCTGGGCCGTCTCTGGGCCGTCCGAGGGCGGCCAACGATGACAGACGACGCCAGATGATGGAGGCTTTCCTCCTGGTCAGGTGAGGCACGCCAGGTGACATCCCAGGTGTCCATCGCCGAAGCCATGTTGAGGAACAACTCACCAATAGGGCTCCGTCAGCCTCATGCCGTCCTTATGCTCCCAGGTATGGCGGCAGAAATAGATCCGAATCCCATCCTGGCCGAGTGTCCCAACTGTGAGCGAGCCGTCTTGGCGAGGGAGACCGGAGCCCTCGAACTGAAGTACGATCCGGACTCGCCTTGGGCGTGGCGCTACGCCCTTGCCCGTTGTCAAGAGTGTTACGGCCCCCTCTTGCTGGCGCAGGATGACCCGTTCGATCGTTCGGAGAGGGTGTGGCCGAGCCCAGAGGGACGAGAGCTGAGTAGCAATATTCCGGACACTCTTCGGCGCGAGCACAGCGAGGCACGCGCCTGTTTGAAGGCGAAAGCGTACACAGCTGTGGCCGTCATGGTGCGCCGGACGCTGGAGGGAGTGTGTGCGGATCAAGGTGTCACGAAGCGGCAACCCTTGGTTGCCTCACTGCGCGAACTACATCAGCAAGGAAAGATCGAGGGTCGGCTCCTGGAATGGGCTGAAGCGCTGCGTGCGCTAGGTAACCAGGGAGCTCACTTCACAGGCGTCCAAGTGAGCCGCGAGGACGCTACCGACGCCCTAGCTGTATTGACCCGTGAGGTTGGGGACGCGGCTGGCGGGTGGTTGGCCTTTCAGTGCGGTGTGTCCGCGGTGGTGATTGTAGGTGTGCAGCCATTCG
>NZ_JBEYJU010000246.1:0-1595 GCF_040703965.1 Streptomyces sp. NPDC006655
TCATCGCGGCCACCGCGCTGACCACAGCCCGTACCGTGGTCACCCACGACAAGCGGGCCCACTTCGACGACCTTCCCGGGGTTCGGGTACGTCAGTTGTGACCGGCCTTGGACGATGGGCGCTGGCAGGCGGCTGAGGGTTTTTCATGCCGCCCTGGGCAGCCTCCTGGCGACCAGGGAACGCCGGGCAAGAATTTCGTTCAGGAGCATACGGCCGTGTCCTACGGCGAGCAGTCCCGCGTCGGCAAATCGTTGGTAGTTCTCAACCGTGTCTACCCGCGTGGCAGTTGTCGACGCGTCGAACACTGCGGTCATCTCGTCGCAGACCCGCCGGCGGGGGCGCAGGACGAGGGCGCGGGCGAGGCAGGCGTGTTGGAGCTGGCCGTCGCTGACTTCGTGGAGGCCTCTGCTCAGCAGGTCGAGGGTGAGGCCGACGGTGGCGGCGAGTTCGGCGACCCGCTCGGTGACGGTGTCGCGGCGGCCGGTGGCACGCAGGGGCTCGGCAGCCGGGGTCGATTTGCCGCAGCCGCTGGGCCCGAGGAGGCCGACGGCTTTGCCCGGCTCGGCCGTAAGGGAGACGTCTCGAACCACGGGGGCACGGCGATCGTATCCGGCGGTGACGGCGCGCAGTTGAAGCACGGGCGTCTCCCCGGGACGTGAGGGTGGTGGCAGGCGACGGCGCTCGTCAGGGACGGCAGCGCGGTGCACACGTCGGTGGCCCGCTCGCGGCGCGGGGCGAAGGCGCAGCCGTTGGGGATGTCACCGAGGTCCCGGGGCATCCCAGGGATGGGGGTGAAGGAGCGGTCGGGGAGGGGCTGGAGGATGCGGCGGCTGTAGGGGTGGCGCGGGCAGAGGGTGCCGAAGAAGGCGGTGCGTCGGTGAGTTCGATGATGCGGCCCGCCTAAGTGACGGCGATCCCGGTCGGCGATGCGCTCGGCCACCGCGAGGTCGTATGTGATCATCAGCAGCACGGCGGCCCCGTACCTCGGCGAGCCGGCGACGGCGAGCGTCGGCACGATGACGAACAGGCCGGGAACAAGGTCGGCCACCAGTGCGTAGTCAGCCCGAGAGCGTGCGCGTGCTTGCGGGCTACGGACGTCACCGCCAGTCCGGGGAAGCTGGTGATGACTTCCGAGTCCGGGTGGGTGAGGAACGCCTCCTCGGCGGCCCTCACGAGGACGTCGACGCTCCGACAGGTGGCGTCGAGTTGCCGGACGCGATGACGGGCCGCACGGCGGTGGACCCGTGAAGCCGACGGCAGTCGTCAGTCAAATTACCGATGACACGACGTGAGGTGAGCGGCAGCATGGGGCGTGCCGACACTTGGTCGTGCGGCGCACCGACCCCCGCTGGTCCCCTCGACGCACGACCTCCTCTGCAGGGCCGGCCGTGCCGAAGCGACGGCGGGTCGATGGTACTCGAAGGGGAGTCGGGGGAACGGGTGTGTGAGCACCGGCCCGCCGCCGGTGCTCACACACCTGCCTGCGTCGTCCTCCGGGAAGGGGGTGCCTCTATGTCCTTCGTCAAGGCACCCCCGTCGGGTTTGGGGTGATTGGGGCTTGCTGGGGTCATGCGGCGAGTGCAACGTCCGCGGGT
>NZ_JBEYJU010000247.1:0-1548 GCF_040703965.1 Streptomyces sp. NPDC006655
CCCCGTTATGTTTTCCGCGGTCCTGCAAGAGGGCCGCTGGCTTCCGGGCCCGGCATGACTTTTGCCCCCTGTCGAACGGATGACCTGGGGGGTGGTGTCACCGGGCCCGGGAGGTGCCGTCGGAGACGCTGATCAGAGGTCCGGCCACCGCCCGGTCCGGCGCAATGCCGGACAGCTCGCGGGCGACAGGTCTGCATAACGTGGATGCGCGCGTACGACACCACTGCCAAGGCCAGCACGTTCAACTCCCGTGGAAGGGCGCGATGTTCGACACCGAAGACGTGGGCGTGTTCCTCGGCCTGGACGTCGGCAAGAGTGCCCATCACGGGCACGGGCTGACCCCGGCCGGCAAGAAGGTCTTCGACAAGCAGCTGCCCAACAGCGAGCCGAAACTGCGGGCCGTCTTCGACAAGCTGACCGCGAAGTTCGGCACCGTCCTGGTGATCGTGGACCAGCCCGCCTCCATCGGCGCCCTCCCCCTCACCGTCGCCCGGGACGCGGGCTGCCAGGTCGCCTACCTGCCGGGACTGGCCATGCGCCGGATCGCGGACCTGTATCCGGGCGAGGCCAAGACGGATGCCAAGGACGCCGCGGTGATCGCGGACGCAGCCCGCACCATGCCGCACACCCTGCGCTCGCTGGAACTCACCGACGAGATCACCGCCGAGCTGACCGTGCTGGTGGGCTTCGACCAGGACCTCGCGGCCGAGGCCACCCGCACCAGCAACCGGATACGCGGCCTGCTCACCCAATTCCACCCCAGCCTCGAACGCGTCCTCGGGCCCCGCCTGGACCACCCCGCCGTCACCTGGCTGCTGGAGCGTTACGGCTCTCCCGCAGCCCTGCGCAAGGCCGGACGCCGCAGGCTGGTGGAGGTGATCCGCCCCAAGGCCCCGCGCATGGCCACCCGGCTCATCGACGACGTCTTCACCGCCCTGGACGAGCAGACCGTCGTCGTCCCGGGCACCGGCACCCTCGACATCGTGATCCCCACCCTGGCCGCCTCCCTGGCCACCGTCCACACCCAGCGCCGGGCCCTGGAAGCCCAGATCAACGCCCTGCTGGAGGCTCACCCTCTTTCCCCGGTCCTGACGTCGATGCCCGGCGTCGGCGTCAGGACCGCCGCCGTCCTGCTGGTCACCGTCGGCGACGGCACCAGCTTCCCCAGCGCCGCCCACCTGGCCTCCTACGCCGGCCTCGCCCCGACCACGAGGTCATCGGGGACCTCGATCCACGGCGAACACGCACCCCGAGGCGGAAACCGGCAGCTCAAACGCGCCATGTTCCTCTCCGCCTTCGCCTGCATGAACGCCGATCCCGCCTCCCGCACCTACTACGACAAGCAACGCGCCCGCGGCAAAACCCACACCCAGGCCCTCCTCCGCCTCGCCCGCCAACGCATCAGCGTCCTGTTCGCCATGCTCCGCGACGGCACCTTCTACGAATCCCGCACACCCGCGGACGTTGCACTCGCCGCATGACCCCAGCAAGCCCCAATCACCCCAAACCCGACGGGGGTGCCTTGACGAAGGACATAGAGGCACCCCC
>NZ_JBEYJU010000248.1:0-1520 GCF_040703965.1 Streptomyces sp. NPDC006655
CGCCCCTGGCGGGGCGGCTGTGTTGGTGGCCCGGTGCGTGCTCGCCGGCCCCGGCCTCCTTCGTCGGCCGGTGCCGTCGGCACCGGGCCGCGGACGCCCCTGGCGGGGCGGCACCTCTTGTTGGGCCGCGCGAGCGCGGCCGTGGTCCCGCCGCGGGCGGCGGGACCGGGTCCGGCTCCGCCGGACCGGGCCGGGCCGGTGGTCGCCACCTCCGGCCGGCGGGCTCCCGGTGCGTTGACCGGCAACGACCGGCGGACCAGGTCACACGAACGTGCGACATCTTCCTGCTGCCGCTCGGCCCACCTGCAGAGCAGACTGGAGGCATGCCGAAGGACCCGGATCACGTCGACCGCACGCCGGTCGAGGGCGACGTTGTCACCCCGCTCGACCTGGACGAGGCTCACGCGCTCACCGCCGAGATCCGGACCGCGATCAAGGACGTCAGGACGGCCACCGGACGACTCGCCGCCGCCGTACGTCGCGCGCACGCCGCCCGGATCTGGACCGTGCTGGGCTATCCCAGTTGGAAGGCGTACGCCAAGGCGGAGTTCAACATCGGACGCTCCCATGCCTACCGGCTCGTCGACCAGGCGGCGACGGCCGAACAACTCGGCGACGCGCTTGTCGAGCTGGGGCTGATGTCCCCCGCGGGGGACGACTTCCTTGCAGACCTCTCAGGCCGGGCCTGGCGGGAGATCCAGGGCAAGGCGCAAGAGGTCGCGGCCCGGGTCGCTGACCGCGTGACTGCTCTGGACGGGGCACCGGACGTCGGGCAACTGCGGGAACTCGTGGCCCAGGCCGTCGAAGACGTACGGGCCGACGCGACGGTGGCGAGTGCGCCTGTCGAGCCGGCCGACGAAGCGGAGGCGTTCGTACTCTGGGAAGGCTCGATCGCCCTGCGTCACGCTCCGGCACATCTCCCGGACGACGAGGCCCTGGCTGCGTTGGCCGCTGCCGGTTACGACACCGATACCGTTCGCCTGCACGCCATGGCCGCTCGGGACTTCGCCCGGGACGGCAACCGCGAACGGCTGAACGCGTTCCGGGCGGCGCTGGACGTACCCGAGGACGAGGCGTACGGCGGGCGCCAGACCGTTGTCCAGGGCCGGGCCCTGGTCGATCAGCTCCTGTTGGCGGACTGGAAGATGGGGACGCTGTTTCTGGAGATCGCCCCCGCCCGGCTGTCGGACCGGGCCGCGGGCTCCATCCTGGCGAAGGCCTTCCGGAGCGACCCGCGCAGCTTCGAGTCGAGGGAACGGCTCGAACTCCGCCGGTACGTGATCACCGGGGATCACCGGGCGTACGAGGAATGGGAGAACCAGGCCCTGGTCGGCGTCTGAGTCGACAACACCTCCGGCGGGCCCTTACTCCCAAGGGGGGTGGGGGCTCGTTTGGTGTGTGCGGCGGGGTGGGTGGCTGAGGTGGGGGCGGGGGCTCCCCTCGGTCGGTCGGTCACCCGGAGGGCGTACCGCCGAACCTGCGGGGGCCACCAGGCCGAGCCGCTTCGCGGTCGCTTCGCG
>NZ_JBEYJU010000249.1:0-1507 GCF_040703965.1 Streptomyces sp. NPDC006655
TGGTCGTCAACCTCGACCCCCACCACACCCAGGAGGCCACGGTCTCGTTGGACATGCCGCAACTCGGCCTGGACCGGGACGGCGCCCTGTCCGTGCGGGACGAACTGACGGGTGAGACCTACGCGTGGGGCAGGACCAACTACGTGCGTCTCACACCCGGCCGGACACCGGCGCACGTGTTCGACGTGGCGCGGTCGGCACCAGCGAACGGAGGGCCCAGCGCGTCATGACTGTCAACCAACCCGTCCCGGACACCTTCGAGGACACTCCGGCCAAGGACCGGGACCCCGACTGGTTCAAACGCGCGGTCTTCTACGAGGTCCTGGTGCGTTCCTTCCAGGACAGCGACGGCGACGGCATCGGCGACCTCAAGGGCCTGACCGCCAAGCTCGACTACCTCCAGTGGCTCGGCGTCGACTGCCTCTGGCTGCCGCCCTTCTTCAAGTCCCCCCTGCGGGACGGCGGTTACGACGTCTCCGACTACACCTCGGTGCTCCCCGAGTTCGGCGACCTGGCCGACTTCGTGGAGTTCGTGGACGCCGCCCACCAGCGCGGGATGCGCGTCATCATCGACTTCGTCGTCAACCACACCAGCGACCAGCACCCGTGGTTCCAGGAGTCCCGCACCAACCCCGACGGGCCCTACGGGGACTACTACATGTGGGCGGACGACGACAAGCAGTACCAGGACGCGCGGATCATCTTCGTCGACACCGAGGTCTCCAACTGGACCTTCGACCCCGTGCGCGGTCAGTACTACTGGCACCGCTTCTTCTCCCACCAGCCGGACCTCAACTACGAGAACCCGGCGGTCCAGGAGGAGGTGCTGGCCGCCCTGCGGTTCTGGCTGGACCTCGGCATCGACGGCTTCCGCCTGGACGCGGTGCCGTACCTGTACGCGCAGGAGGGCACCAACTGCGAGAACCTGCCGCCCACGCATGAGTTCCTGCGGCGGGTCCGCAGGGAGATCGACGCGATGTATCCGGACACCGTGCTCCTCGCGGAGGCCAACCAGTGGCCGGAGGACGTCGTCGACTACTTCGGGGACTACGCGAAGGGCGGGGACGAGTGCCACATGGCGTTCCACTTCCCGGTCATGCCGCGGATCTTCATGGCCGTGCGCCGCGAGTCCCGCTACCCCGTCTCGGAAATCCTCGCCAAGACCCCGGCCATCCCGTCCGGCTGCCAGTGGGGCATCTTCCTGCGCAACCACGACGAGCTGACCCTGGAGATGGTCACCGACGAGGAACGCGACTACATGTGGGCCGAGTACGCCAAGGACCCACGGATGCGCGCCAACATCGGCATCCGCCGCCGCCTCGCCCCCCTCCTCGACAACGACCGCAACCAGATCGAACTCTTCACCGCCCTGCTGCTCTCCCTGCCCGGCTCGCCGATCCTCTACTACGGCGACGAGATCGGCATGGGCGACAACATCTGGCTCGGCGACCGCGACGCCGTGCGCACCCCCATGCAGTGGACCCCCGACCGCAACGCCGGCTTCTCG
>NZ_JBEYJU010000250.1:0-1470 GCF_040703965.1 Streptomyces sp. NPDC006655
ACTTCAGTACCGGCCCGACACGCTCGACGGCTTCATAGCGGGCACCGGCCTGACCCTCGACGACCCGGCGTCACCCTAATGAGCCGAAGTCAGTAACGCTGCGGATCAATACACCTCGGGTGTGTATCGAAAGTGGATCAAGATCCTCGCTCGAGCCTTGGTATGTGTCATGCGATGCTCCCGTCATGACTGATCAACGTGAGGTTTCCATCGTTCGCTGGCCGGGTCAGGCCCCTTCCGTCCAGGGTGGGCTGTCAGAACTGCTGGCTGCCTACCATCTGCAGACGCAGGCAGAGAAGGGTGAGGCCGTCGCCGGTGTGGATGGGTTGCCGGACCGCTACCGGGTAGAGATCGCGGATCCGCAGGCCGTGTTCGTTGACGATGTCGTGCTGCTGGCGTTGAGCGGGGACACCTCGGTGGGCTGCCTGGTCGTGACCGCCTCTGTCGATGGACGATCCGAGGTCAAGAGGCTCTGGACGGACCCGGCGTTCCGGGGGCGGGGCATCGCGTCCAGCCTGGTCAGCGCCGCGCTCGTGCATGCTGCGGAAGGCGGCGTCAGCGTGGTGCGGCTGTCGGTGTGGAAGTGGCGGGCAGGCGCGATCGCCCTGTACGAGCGGCTCGGATTCACCGTCACCGAGTCGTGGGACGAGCGGGACCAACTGGTCTGCATGGAACGGGCCATGTGAGTGGTCACAGCCATTCATTCACGGCCGCGACGAGGACGGTAGCCTCGTAGCGGACTGCGAGCTTGTCATAGCGTGTCGCCACGGCGCGGTGCCTTTTGAGGCGATTGATGCCGCACTCCACTGCATGCCGCCGCGCGAGCGTCCAAGCCCATGGTCGGCCGGTTCGGCGACGACACCGCCGGGCGGCTCCTTCTGCATGTCCCCCCCTCCCGCGCCCCGGCAGCGTGCTGGTGGGCACGGACGACAGTGGAGTCGACGCCGAGGTCTCAGGTGATCAGGCTGCCAGAGTCCGCCCGGGCCTGGAGGGCGGTGAGGATCCGCTGCCAGGTGCCGTCCCTCTGCCGACGGCGGAACAGATCGTACGCCCGGGGCCCCACGGCCCGTATTCGGCAGGCATGTCCCTCCGCGGAAGGCCGGTACGGACCCGGAAGCGTATGCCGTCGATCAGTTGCCGCCGAGTCCATGTCGGCGGCCGACCGGTCTTCTTTCCCTTCGGCGACAACGGCTCCGGCACGGCCCATTGCTCGTTCGTCAGATCTCCAGGCGCTACGAACCGGGATCATCCCACGCTCATGATCCACTTTCGGCACACGCCCGAGCCTCGAAGTCCTTCGGGGGTTTGCTGCAGCAGTGGGTGCCGCGACAGAGGGCCGGGATGATGCCTGGACGGAGGCGGAGCTCGCCTGCGAGTCCTAGGGTGCGTTTCAGAAGTGGATCTTGATGTGTCAAGATCCACTTCGTGGGGAGGCACGATCTGACGAATGCGCAGTGGGCGAAGCTGGAG
>NZ_JBEYJU010000251.1:0-1427 GCF_040703965.1 Streptomyces sp. NPDC006655
CTAGTAGTGCTTCGTTACGTCGAGTGATCTCGCCTGGTGGTGGGCATCTTCTCCGGTATGAGGTTGGGGGAGGTGGAACGGCTCCGGGGTGAGTTATCGGAGTTCGTTGCCGATGTGTTCGGGTCGGTGCCGCGGCGGGATCAGCGGCGGTGGGGCGAGTGTTATCTGCGGGGCCTGATGCTCGACGGCCGGCGCAAGTCGATCCAGCCGATGGCCGAGCGGCTGCCGGACGGCAACATGCAGGCACTGCAGCAGTTCGTGAACCAGTCGCCGTGGGATCCGCTGCCCGTCAGACAGCGGATCGCCGAGCGGCTGTCCGAAGTTGTCAGGCCCGAGGTGTGGGTGATCGATGACGTGTCGTTCCCCAAGTGCGGGACGGCGTCGGTCGGGGTGGCCCGCCAGTACTGCGGAGCCATGGGGAAACGGGCGAACTGCCAGGTCGCGGTCAGCGTCCATGCCGCCACCGACTCCGCCTCGTGCCCGTTGCAGTGGCAGTTGTATCTGCCGCGTGAGTGGACGGACGAGCCGGAGCGATGCCGCAGGGCAGGTGTCCCAGACGATGTGGTGCACCGGGAAAAGTGGCGTCTCGCGCTCGGCCTGCTGGACACACTCGCCGAGTGGCAGCTGAAGGCGCCGGTCGTGGTCGCCGACGCCGGCTACGGCGTCAGCACCCCCTTCCGGCTCGGTCTCCAGGAGCGAGGACTGTCCTATGTCCTGGCCCTGAACGGGAAGGAAGTCGCCCACCCGGAGGATGCCGAGCCGCACCAGCCTGCTTATGGCGGACTCGGACCACCCACCCTTCCCCGCTACCGCACCCCACCGCGAGCCGTTTCCGTGTTGGCAGCGCAGGCGGGTGCGGAGCGGTTCACCGAGGTGACCTGGAGGCAGGGCAGCAAAGGCGCGATGACCTCGCGGTTCGCGGTGCTGACAGTGCGGCCCGCGGGCAAGCAGTCCCTGGCCGCAGCTCAGGAGGCGGGCGGCGGCCGCAACCGGTGGGACGGCGTCCTGCCCGTCCAGACACTCCTCGTCGAATGGCCGGACGGCCAGGACACTCCGACGGACTACTGGATATCGAACCTGCCCGCCACCACACCGGCCGCTGACCTGGTGAGGTGGGCCAAGATGCGCTGGCGGATCGAACATGACTACCGCGAACTCAAGCACGGCCTCGGACTGGACCACTTCGAGGGCCGCACCTGGCGCGGCTGGCACCACCACGTCACCCTCGTCACCGCCGCCCAGGCATTCCTCACCCTCAGGCGGCTCGACCCAAAAGTCCGCACACCGGCCTGACCCTCTACCAGGTCCTCGATCTCCTCCAGGACCTGCTGAGGTGCTGGGTCGGTACCTGCACCACCTGCGGACGACCCCTACCCACCCAACGAAGCCGCCACAGACAGGGCAGAACCTAACGAAGCACTACTAGG
>NZ_JBEYJU010000252.1:0-1418 GCF_040703965.1 Streptomyces sp. NPDC006655
GGATGGCGTCCCGCTTGGTGGTGTAGCCGATCAAGGCCGGGGCGTGCGCCCGGGGCGTGTGCTGATGAGGATTCCGCTCCCTGCCCAGCAGGCGGGCCACCTGCAACTCTCCTTGGTGAACGGCCAGTTCAACCCGGGAGGTGCACGGTGGCCCTGTCCCAGTCTGACCTACTCCGCCTGCTGGAGTCACTACGTTCGGCGGACGGGCTCGAACTAGTCCGCTCGGTGGCCGAGCGGATGCTCCAAGAGCTGATCGAGGCCGAGGCGAGCGCGAGGATCGGCGCGGAGTGGAACGAGCACACCGACACGCGCACCGCGCTGCGCAACGGGCACCGGGACAAGACACTGACCACGCAGGCCGGCGACCTGGACCTGGGCATACCCAAGCTGCGCTCAGGCAGCTTCTTCCCCAGCCTGCTGGAGCGCCGCCGCCGCATCGACCAGGCCCTGTTCGCCGTCATCATGGAGGCGTACGTCCACGGAGTGTCCACCCGCTCGGTCGACGAGCTGGTCAAGGCCCTGGGCGCGGACAGCGGGATCTCCAAGAGCGAGGTCTCGCGGATCTGCGCCGACCTGGACACGCAGCTGACCGCGTTTCGCACCCGGTCCCTGGACCACGTCCGGTTCCCCTACATGTACCTGGACGCGACGTACTGCAAGGCCAGGGTCGCGCACCAGATTGTCTCCCGGGCCGTGGTGATCGCCACCGGCATCACCGAGGACGGCGGCCGCGAGGTGCTGGGGGTGATGGTCGGCGACAGCGAGACCGAAGTGTTCTGGACCCAGTTCCTGCGCTCCTTGCGCGAACGCGGCCTGAACGGGGTCCGGCTCGTGCTCGGCGACCACCACTCGGGCCTGGTCAAGGCGATCCGCAAGGTGATGATCGGCGCCTCCTACCAGCGGTGCCGGGTGCACTTCCTGCGCAACGTCTTCGGCGTGATCCCGAAGGACGCCGCCGAGATGGTCGCCGCCACCATCCGCACCATCTTCGCCCAGCCCGACCAGGCCGCTGTCCGCAGCCAGCTCGACACGGTCGCCGACATGCTCGGCGCACAGTTCCCGCAGGTCAAGAAGATGCTCCTGGAAGCCAAAGACGACCTGACGGCCTTCGCGGCCTTCCCCGAACGACATTGGAAGAAGATCCAGTCCACGAACCCCCTGGAGCGGGTCAACCGAGAGATCAAGCGTCGCATCGACGTCGTCCAGGTCTTCCCCAACGACGACTCGCTGCTGCGGCTCGTCACCGCCGTGCTCTTCGAGATGCACGACGAGTGGATCGCCTTCCCCCGCCGCTACCTCCCCGAGGGCAGCATGGACCAGATCTACCCCGCCGAGCTCCCCGAGAGCGCCCCCGAACTACCCAACGCCACCAACACAACGGCCGATTGATCGGCTACACCACGACAAGGGACACGACC
>NZ_JBEYJU010000253.1:0-1364 GCF_040703965.1 Streptomyces sp. NPDC006655
CAGGTCCGCCGGGGCCGACGAAGTGATCGACCACACCACCACCGGCGTGCCCGCGGCGGTGTCCGAACCGGTCGACGTCGCACTCAACCTCGCCCGCCCCAAGCGGCAGCCCGTTTCCGCCCGCCGGACCGGACGGCGCGGGCAGCCCCCTACGGTGGCGCCCCAGCCACATCAGCAGCGCCTGACGCCCTTCAGCCACGTCCACCCCCCACCCGGCCATCAACTGCTCCACGCCCGCAAGCCATCGGGACCGGTCCGCTGTATCCCGCCGCCCCGCGCATTCGAAGTCCAGCATGGCGCCCGCGAGTTCCGCGGCCTCCGGGTAGATCACCAGCGGGGCCGCCCGCATCTCCCGCGCGTCCAGCCCAGCCGTCCAGGCCCGCCGCACCCAGCACACGGTGTCCGGCATCCGCGTCCACCAGTACACCGCCACCTGAAAGGCATCGGCGAACAACTCCTCACCCGCCGGCCCCCACCGCTCGGCCAGCTGCTGCCGCACCTGGTGCGCCGTCACCGTCTCGGGAAGTTCGGCCAGCTGCACGAAGTCCGGACCGCGGCCGCGGGAGTCGTCCGACCAGTAACCGTGCCGCACGCAGACCTGCCAGCTGTCCGGCGACATCAGCCACACCGCCTCGCCGACACCCAGGGCATCAGCACACAGCGGGCAGTACCGCACGAGGTGCCCCGCCACAGGCTCCCAGCGCCACCTCCACTGCGCCGCCTCCAGGCCGGGCAGCAGGTGTGCCGCGCCCAGGCTGGGCAGATCCTGCTGCAGAAGACCAGCCGCACGGTCAGCAAGGACAGCCAGACAGCGCAGCCCCGCCTCGTTCATGTACATCTCGGTGGACTGCGGGTACTTCTCCACCCGCTCGGGGTACGCGGATGCCTCGCCCTGCCCGACGCGGTCGAGAAAAGCAGCCAGGCTCAGGCCGTTGGCGTGTGCGAGCCGGTTCACGAACGACCCCGTCGACTCACCCGGCACCGGCCCCACACGCAGCGGCAGCGGCCAGCGAGGCCCGTACAGACCGGGATCGTCCAGCACCGCTTCCCTTCCGCCGAAGCCGTCACCGAGAATCACCGTGACCGGCCCGCCAGCGGGCGGTCAAGAACACCGACACTCGTTCAGGTGAACCCAGGCGAACGCCCAGCCACGGCCTCGCACACTCCTTCCACCCTGTGAACCAGGTGCCTGTGCACACCGTCACCCGGGGGAGGACCATGGCCACGACGACACGCATCCGCCCGGACACGACCGCCCCCGCGACCGCCGTGAGGTTCCCCCGAGATGCGGGGATGGGTGACAGGGGGTCAGATGGGTCTCACGAGAGGAGCCCAGACGATGCCTGCCCCGAGGAAGTACCCGC
>NZ_JBEYJU010000254.1:0-1343 GCF_040703965.1 Streptomyces sp. NPDC006655
AAGGGGGCTACCCGGAACCCGGCGGGGGCCGCCAGGCCAGGCCGCTTCGCGGTCGCGCAAGCGCGAGCCTGGCACCCCCCGCCGGAACCCGGGTAGGGCGTGCGCTGCCCGACCGACCGAGGGGAGCCCCCGCCCGGGGGGTGAGCCGTGGCCAAGGCCCGCCGCGCGGCCGCCGGTCCGGGGCGGGAATCGGCCCGGAAACCGGTCCTGACCTGCGAAAACATGTGATCGGGATCACTCCCCGGGAGGGGTGCCCCGGGTGGACTCCCGCCCCCAAATAAGGCAGAATTAGTGATGTCGGAAGGGGGGAGGCAGCCCCCCGGACGACAGGCCCAAACCTTCAACACCAAGGAGTCCAAGTGAAGTTGACCAAGGAAGAGCAGCGAATGCACCGCGAAGCGTGCGCCCTGGTCAAGAAGCGCGGTCCCCTGACCGAGGACGAAAAG
Organism: Streptomyces sp. NPDC006655; assembly: GCF_040703965.1. Lineage (NCBI taxonomy): Bacteria > Bacillati > Actinomycetota > Actinomycetes > Kitasatosporales > Streptomycetaceae > Streptomyces > Streptomyces sp. NPDC006655. The sequence continues at coordinate 447 of NZ_JBEYJU010000254.1, forward strand.
GACATCGTCCTCAACCACTGGCAGGAGTCTTCCACCACCAGCAATGCCCTTGACGGGGCGTACTTCACGCCTGAGATGTACGCGTGGGATTTCCGACTTGAAGTCAACGGGGCGCGGATCATCGACCTCTGCGCGGGCATCGGCCGCCTTGCGAATGCCGCCCTGGAGCAACGCATCCGTACGCACGAGGGTTTGCGCTCGCCCGAGTTGGTCTGTGTCGAGCGCAATCCGGTCTACGTCGAGGTGGGGCGAAAGGTGGTACCGGAAGCGACCTGGATCTGTGCTGACGTCCTCGAAGTCGGGGGCATGGGCCTTGGCCGTTTCGACACCGCTATGGCGAACCCTCCCTTCGGCCGGATCGAGCGAAGCGGAAACGGCCCGCGCTACCGAGGTCCGAACTTCGAGTTCCACGTCATCGACGTTGCATCGAGGTTGGCCCGGAGGGGCGCATTCATCATTCCCCAGATGTCCGCGCCGTTCAGGAACAGCGGACAGCCGTTCAGGGTGGACCAGGACAGCACCGCATATGAGCGGTTCCACCGGGAGACCGGGATCACCCTTGTTGAGGGGAGTCTCTGCATGGACACCGCGTTCTATGACGGAGAGTGGCGCGGTGTGTCACCTCGTACCGAGGTGGTGGTGTGCGACTTCGAGGAGAAGCCGGAGCCGCCGCAGCGAACCCGGATGCCCCGCCCGGCGCCGGTCCGCGAACCGGTGCCGGTGGTCGCGGCTCACGCCGACGGGATGCTCTTCTGAGCGGATCCTTTACGGCGGGCACCTGGTCCCCGAGGCGGCTGGGTGCGCCGCCGTCGTTTCGGCGGCGGTAGCGGTCACGCCTGGCGGCGTGGCTGTGTTGGTGGCCCGGTGCGTGCTCGCCGGCCCCGGCCTCCTTCGTCG
>NZ_JBEYJU010000255.1:0-1343 GCF_040703965.1 Streptomyces sp. NPDC006655
TTACGGATCACCCGCTGCTGCGACGGACCATTCGGCGCCGTCAGACCATTCGACGCGCCGTCCTGATTGACCGCGCTGCCACGGATCACCGCGAGGATCCGGTGCCCGTGCCGCCGGGCCGCCGACAACCGTTCCAGAACCACCACCCCGACGCCCTCGGCCCACCCGGTGCCGTCAGCGGCGTCCGCATACGACTTACACCGGCCATCCAAGGAGAGTCCGCCATGACGCGAGAACGCTTCGAACGCCCCCGGCGTCGCCATCACCTTGGCGCCGCCCGCCAGCGCCAGCGAGCACTCCCCCCGCCGCAACGCGTGTGCCGCCAGATGGATCGCGACGAGTGAGGACGAACACGCGGTGTCCACCGTCACCGCCGGACCCTCAAAACCGAACACATACGACACCCGGCCCGAGGCCACACTCGCCGCCGCCCCCGTGCCGATGCCCCCCAGCTCGGAGTGCACGTTGCCACCCGCGAAGTAGTCGGTGCCCATGACGCCGGAGAACACCGCGACGTCTTGGCCCTTCAACGTCCCCGGGTCGATCCCGGCCTGTTCCAACGCCTCCCACGAGGTCTCCAGCAACAAGCGCTGCTGCGGATCCATCGCCAGCGCCTCACGCGGCGAGATCCCGAAGAAACCCGCGTCGAACTCCGCCGCGTCATACAGGAACCCACCCCGGGGCACGTAAGGGGTGCCGGCCTGCCCCGAGTCGGAGTCGAACACGCCCTCCAGATCCCAGCCACGATCAGACGGGAAACCAGACATACCGTCCCGGCCCTCGCTGACCAGCCGCCACAAATCCTCCGGACCCGCCACACCACCCGGCAGACGACACGCCATCCCCACAACCGCAACCGGCTCCGACTTCTCGGCCTCAAGCTCCAGCACACGCTGATGGGAACGGCGTGCCTCTGCGAGAGTGCGCTTGAGATAGTCGCGAAGCTTGCTTTCATCTGCCATCGGGGTTCAGCTCCTAGAGGCTGTGAGGTACGACGTTTGCTAGTTGCCGAACTCGGAGTCGATCAGGTCGAAGAGTTCGTCGTCCGAGGCGGCATCGAAGTCGAGCTCCTCCTCAACGGACGGGGTTCCGTTCGCCAGCGACCAAGAGGCCAGAAGGCCCTGAAGCCGGGCGGTCACTTGGGCGCGGACCGAGTCGTCGGCGGGCGTCGCGGCCAAGGTGGCATCGAGCCTGCTCAGTTCAGCAAGCAGGGGATGCGGTGCGGCCACGGATTGCGTCGTGGTCCCGAGTTCGCGGTGGAGGTGGCGGGCGAGGGCGAGCGGGTTGGGGTAGTCGAAGACGACGGTGGCGGCAAGCTTGAGGCCGGTGGCCCCACGTAGACG
>NZ_JBEYJU010000256.1:0-1337 GCF_040703965.1 Streptomyces sp. NPDC006655
TGGTTGACGGCGGTGGCGCGGATGACCGCGAGGACCGGGTGGTTGTTGCGGCGGGCGTCGGACAGCCGCTCCACCAGCAGCGTGCCCACGCCCTCCGACCAGCCGGTGCCGTCCGCCGACTCGTCGAAGGCCTTGCAGCGGCCGTCGGCCGACAGTCCGCCCTGGCGGGAGAACTCCAGGAAGATGCCCGGCGTCGACATCACGCTGGCGCCGCCCGCGACCGCCAGATCGCACTCCCCACCACGCAGCGACTGCACGGCGAGATGCAGGGCGACCAGCGACGACGAACATGCCGTGTCCACGGTCAGAGCCGGACCCTCAAGTCCGAACACGTACGCAAGCCGCCCTGACGCCACGCTCGCCGCGTGCCCGGTGAGCAGGAAGCCCTCTGTGCCCTGCGCCGGACCGGCTGTGCTGTAGGTGGCGTAGTCCTGCTCGTTCGTGCCGACGAACACTCCCGTACGGCTGCCGCGCAGGGTGCCGGGATCGATACCGGCACGTTCGAAGGCCTCCCAGGTGGTTTCCAGCAGCAGCCGCTGGTGCGGGTCCATCGCCAGCGCCTCGCGCGGCGCGATGCCGAAGAGCGAGGCGTCGAACCCGGCGATGTCGTCGAGGAAACCGCCCCGGCGCACATAGGTCGTGCCCGGGTGGCCCGGGTCGGGATCATAGAGCGCGTCCAGGTCCCAGCCCCGGTCGTCGGGGAAGTCCCCGATGGCGTCCCGTTCCTCGATCAACAGCCGCCAGAGATCCTCCGGTCCCTGCACACCGCCGGGGAAGCGGCAGGCCATGGCGACGATGGCGATCCGATGGTCCTCCTCCGGCGTGCCGGCCCGGACGGCGGGGACCAGCGCAGGGTCCGGTTCCCCCTCCAGGTAGGCGGCGAGTTCGGCCGGACTGGGGTGGTCGTACGTCGCATTGACCAGTACTTGGCGGCCCAGCAGCGCCGAGAGACGCTTGCACAGGTCGACGCCCGCGAAGGAGTCGAAGCCCAGGTCCTTGAACGTGGCCTGGGGCGGCACCTCCGCCGCCGACGCGTGCCCGAGCACCCGGGCGCATTCGGTGAGTACGAGGTCCAGGGCCCCGGTGACCGGGGGTGCGGCGGGAGGGGCCACAGGCTCTTCCTGCTCGGCGGGTGCGACATCCACGGCCGCAGCGGGCTCCGCGAACGAGCTCGGCCAGTAGGAGCGGCGCTGGAAGGGGTAGGTGGGCAGGGATGCTTTGTGTGTGGGGGTGGGGATGCGTGTGGTCCAGGTGGGGGTGGTTCCGGTGGTGTGGGCGTGGGCGAGGGTGGTGGTGAGGTCGGTGGGGGTGGCGTGGTTGCGGCGGAGGGTGTGGAG
>NZ_JBEYJU010000257.1:0-1310 GCF_040703965.1 Streptomyces sp. NPDC006655
TGAAGTTCCCCCCTGATCTTGGACAGCGTGTTTCTACGCTGCGGGGGTGAAGTCGTGTTGCAGCCTAGCTCGGGTTTCGAGCGGGGTGAGGTACCCGAACTCGGGGTGTTTGCGGAGCCTGGTGCGGTTGTACTCGACCTCGATGAAGCGGAAGACGTCGGCGCGGGCCGCTGCGCGGCTTTCCCAGACGGTGGTGCCGATCTCCGCCTTCAGCAGACCGAAGAAGCTCTCCGCTGCCGCGTTATCATAACATATGCCAGTTCGCCCCATGCTCTGCCTCAGGCTCAACTCCTTTACCAGAGTACGGAATTCGCTGCTGGTGTACTCGCTGCCGCGGTCGGTGTGCATGATGCAGCCCGGCTGGAGGCCGCCCCGGGCGGCGGCCATGCGCAGAGCGTCGGTGACCAGCTCGGCGCGGTGGTGGTCGGCCATCGCGTACCCGATCACCTCGCGAGTGGCCAAGTCGATCACGGTCGCCAAATACCACCACCCCTCGATCGTGGGCAGGTAAGTGATGTCCCCGACCAGCTTCGTGGCGGGCTGCTCCGCGGTGAAGTCGCGCCCGACCAGGTCCGGGGCCGGCGCGGCCTTGGCGTCCTGCTTCGTCAGGTGGCGGCGCTTGCGACGGGTGATGCCCCGGATATCCCGCTCGCGCATGAGCCGCTCGACCTTCCTCCGGCTGATCCGGTGTCCCTTGCGCCGCAGCGCGGCGTGCACACGCGGGGCACCGTAGGCGCCCCGCGACTTCCCATGGATCTGCCGTATCTCCTCGGCGAGTTCATCCTCGGCACGCTGCCGCTCGGCGGCGGCCGGCCGGGACGCCAGCCAGGCATAGTACGTGGCCCGCGGGAGCCTCAGCACCCGGCACAGCAGCGCGACGCTGTAACCACCGGGGTTGTCCTCGCCGGCCTTCTCCGCATCGATGAAGAGGCACAGCGCGCCTACTTCACGATCTCCTTCGCGAAGAAGGCCGCGGCTTTTACCAAGATCTCATTCGCCTTGCGCACCTCGGCCAGCTCACGGCGGACCCGCCGCAGTTCTTCACGCTCATCGCTGGTCAGCGCACCGGCCGGCCCCTGGCCGCGGTCGATCCTGGCCTGCTTCACCCAGCTGCGCAGCCCCTCGGCGCTGACCCCGAGCTCCCGGGCCACCTCTGTGGGGGTCCGTCCGGTGGAGAGCACGAGCTCCACCGCGTCCCGCTTGAACTCGGCCGTGTACCGCTTACCACTGTTGCCGCTCACGATCTGGACTACTTCCTCCGGGACCAACCGTCCCAGTATCGAGCTGTCCAAGATCAGGGGGGAACATCA
>NZ_JBEYJU010000258.1:0-1222 GCF_040703965.1 Streptomyces sp. NPDC006655
GTGGCTCCGCCACATGACCCGCCACCCCGCACGCCGATCGCACGCACCGAACGCCGCTCCTTCTTCCACGGAGATCCATCAGAAGGGCCCTAGCTGATCGTGGATGCCGCAGCGAGCCTGACAGCCGAGACCCACTCTGTCGCCGTCGAGCGCATGGTGCGGGCCGGCGCCTCCCGGTCACCTGGTTCTGCCTGTCCGGGGAGTTCACCGTGGACCACCGTTCCGCGACCGCACCCCACTTCCAGCGGCTGATGCGCGAGCACGTGCCGACCATGGCCATGGGTGTCCGCCCTCCAGCAGACGGGGACCGAGTTCGGCATGAGTCATGCCGCCCGGGGCGGATGAGGGCCGTCCGGCTGTGCCTGTGCAGCGCTTCCGGCCCAGCCACGGACAACCCGTCCCCTGATGAAGTGGCCCTTCATCCGCTCTGCCGTCCGCGCCAGGATGGGCTTGTCGAACAAAGGAGATCGGACGATGGACCGGGTGTTGCTGGCGGATTTTCTCCGCGAACGCCGTGAGGCGTTGCAGCCGCAGGATGTCGGGCTTCCTCGCGGGCAGCGGGGCCGCACCGGTGGGCTGCGGCGCGAGGAGGTGGCGGCGTTGGCCGGTATGCCGGCCGATTACTACAGCCGGATCGAGCAGCAGCGTGGTCCGGCCCCCTCGGAGCGGATGCTCGTGGCGCTCGCGCGGGCGTTGCGGCTCAGCCTGGACGAGCGCGACCACCTCTTCACCCTCGGCGGCGTTCCCGCGTCCCAGCGGATCATGAGAGATGATCATGTCGGTCCCACCATGATGCGGATCGTCGGCGGTCTCCTCAATGTGCCGGCGATGTTGATGTCGCGCTTCGGTGAGACGCTCCTGCAGACACCTCCGGCGGTCGCGCTGCTCGGTGATTTCACCCGCTACTCGGGGCTGTCCCGGTATCTGGTCTACCGCTGGTTCACCGGCGATCAGCAGGTCCGCGGCCTCCATCCGGCGGAGGACCATCCGCGGCGGGGCAAGGTTCTCGCCGCGGGGATCCGGGACGCCTACACGGCCGATCCCACGGGCAGGGCCGGTGAGATCGTCGCGGCTCTGCTCGAGGCCAGTCCCGAGTTCGCGGAGGTCTGGCGGCTGCACGAGGTGGAGGTGACCCATCACCACGACCTCAAGCGTTACCTGCACCCCGAGCTGGGGGAACTGGAGCTCTACTCCGAGATGCTGGTGGATCCCGAGCAGTGCC
>NZ_JBEYJU010000259.1:0-1220 GCF_040703965.1 Streptomyces sp. NPDC006655
AGTGCTGGATTCCTCAAAGGAAGTACACATAGCGGCGGCGTAAGCGCCTGGTGGGTGGTGTGGGTCTGCCCCAGATCCAGGGTCGGGCGCGCGAGTTGAGCTGGTCGGTGGCGACTTTGGTGGCGTGGGTGATGTGGCTTGGGTCGCCGAAGGAGCGTCCGGCCAGGGCGGACTTGCGGAAGATGCGCCACCAGCCTTCTTGCAGGTTGAGCCAGCAGGCGCCGACCGGGATAAAGACGTGTTTGATGCGTGGGTGGTCCTCGAGCCAGGTGCGGGTGGACACGCTGTTGTGCGAGGACAGATTGTCCGTGATCACGTAGATGTCCCCCGCGGGGTTGGCTTCCTCGACCAACTGGAGAAACCGCTGGTAGAAGGCGCTATTACGGGAAGTGGCAGTCATCGTGACCGCCTGACCATCGCGGACACGTAAGGCGCCGTAGACCCAGGTCTTCTCCGGCCCGCGGGAGTAGTCGATCTCGTTCTTGATGCGGTGCCCGTCCGGCGACCAGCCCGGTGCCGGTGGGAAAACGCGGGGGATCACCGGGCCGAGCTCATCGGCGCAGACCACCGTCGCGTCGGCGGGCGGGCTGGTGTAGAGCTCGACGATCCGCGTCCTTTTCCCTCGAAGTCCGGATCCTTCGAGCGCGTCCAGGATCGCGTGCGCCGCCAGCGGACCCCTTCCGCGAGCAGAATCCGGCGCACCTGGGAGCGGCTGACCTCGATGCCCAAGTCCCGGGCCGCGGTGACCAGCGAGTCCAAGGTCCACTCCGAGGGCCCTGACTCGTCCGCGGCCCACATCTCGTTCGACGGCTGCACCTCGAGTCGGCCGGGCGGGGTCTGCTTGACCAGGCCGACGATCCTGGAGCGTTCGGCTTCGGTGATCCTCCGCTTGCGGCCCTGCCCGCCCAGATCCTCCAGGCCCTCCAGCCCCAAGCGGTTGAAGCGGTGCAGCCAGCGGCGCACCGTCTTCTGACTGCACCGCAGCTCGTCGGCGATCTGCGGGACCAGCGACCCGTCCCAGCTGAGCTCCACCATCCGGCACCGCTCCACCACATCCTTCGGCGCCTTTCTGGCAGACGCCAGGCGGTGGACCACCGCTTGCTCGCCCTCGTCACGGCCTAGCCGTGCCCTCAGCACCATGACCCAGCACCCGCCCCCGAGTACCCGCAACCGCCCCGCTACCAGCAGCTATACCCACCGAAAGCGGAATCCAGCACTAG
>NZ_JBEYJU010000260.1:0-1185 GCF_040703965.1 Streptomyces sp. NPDC006655
GAGGTCACCATCAAGATCTACCGCCACCTCATGCCCGGCTCAATCAGCAAAGCCGCCAAGATCCTCAACCACAACCTCACAACACATGGGGAGTTATCAGGTCGCTGTCGAGCCACACAGCGGGACTCGGCTATGGCAGGAGCCGTCGGATTGCCCCCGCTCCGAACTCGGCGACGTAGACGTCGTTGGTGGCACTGGCGGTGAGCTGCCCGGGGTTGGTAAGCCCGGCGGCCACTTCACGGATCTTGTTGTTGTGCAGGCTGAGGATTCGCCCTCCGTTGAAGTTGCTGAGCAGGATGGATGACCGAGCCAGGACGATGCCGTTGAGACCGATGAGCCTGTGATCGCGGAGGACATCTGGTCCTGGATTTGGGTCGTTGAGCGAGATGTTCCACAGTTTGTTGTAGTCCTGTCCCGTGGTGGGGCCGGGGGAGGGTGCACAGAGCACCCAGAGGGAGTCCGTGTCACCAGCCAAGGCGACCGGGGTTCCCTGAACGCGGGCGAACTCGTGCGAGGTGCCGTCTAGCTCAACGCGGTACACCGTGCCGTCGTCCATACCGGTGAGTAGTGAATCGCCGTTCCAGACGAAGGCCATAGGCACGCCCTCGGCTTCCGGGGTTACAACTTCGCTGCTTTGGTAGTTATCCGCTTGGTGGAGGACCAGAATGCGGCGGTCACCGTAGACGCGGACCGCGAGTTCTCCGTCGGTCCGAGCGGCGATTGTGTCCGTACCTTGGTCGTTGGGGGATACCAAGGGGACGCGGCTGATCATCCGGAACGCGCCGTCCTTGGTATCGAGCCGCCAGATGTTGCGGCCACGCGTGCTCACGACGAGCCCCTTGGGTGTCCAGGCAATGCCGCTGACCGGAGGGAGGCCGGTGAGCATCTCGGTGGCCGTCCAGCGGGGATGGGCAGCCACGTCGACGCGGGCTTCTGCGTAACACCCGTTGTGCTGGCAACGTAGTGCCGTGACACCCGGGTCCTTCGCCCGGACCACGTTGTTTTTGAAGAACGCGACCTTCTCGTCTGCGCTCTCCACCCCGGGACCACTGATCGGCGTGGTCCACGTCGCAGTGCCATCGGTGAAGTGGCCTAGGGTGCGTTTCAAATGTGCTGGTCATAGCCATTCGTTGATGGCTGCGACCAGCACGGTCGCCTCGTAGCGGACCGCCAACTTGTCGTACC
>NZ_JBEYJU010000261.1:0-1167 GCF_040703965.1 Streptomyces sp. NPDC006655
GGCGGTGCGGCGTGCGCTGCCCGACCGACCGAGGGGAGCCCCCGCCCAGGGGTGAGGTGTGGCCAAGGGCCGCCGCGCGGCCGCCGGTCCGGGGGGCGGGAACCAGGCCGGAAACCGGTCCTGACCTGCGAAAACATGTGATCGGGATCACTCCCCGGAAGGGGTGTTCAAGGTGGACTCCCGCCCCCAAATAAGGCAGAATTAGTGATGTCGGAAGGGGGGAGGCAGCCCCCCGGACGACAGCCCCAAACCTTCAACACCAAGGAGTACGACGTGACCGACGTCGATAACGGCAAGCTCAGCAAGATCCGCGCACTGCTGGACATGGCGGAAGGGGACGGGCTTTCGCCCGAGGCGGCCGAAAACTACCGGCTCAAGGCATACGAGCTGATGGCCAAGTACGGCATCGAACAGGCCCTCCTCGACGCCGCGAAGCCCGGCAACGACAAGCCCGCAGACCGCATCATCAACCTGGACAACCCGTGGTCCATGGAGAAGGTCCGGCTGATGAACGGCCTGGCACAGGCCATGGGGTGCGAACTGATCCACCTGGGCCGGTCGGAGACGGGCGGCCGCAAGGTGCACGTGTTCGGCCACGAGTCGGACCTTCAGCGCATGGACATCCTGTTCACAAGCCTGCTGCTTCAGATGCTCCGCGAACTGGCCCGAACCCCCGTTCCGCCCTACGACGCCCCCCGCGCATTCCGCCGGTCGTGGATCCTCGGATTCGTGGACAAGGTCTCTGTACGCGTGCGAGAGGCCGAGCAGCGTGCCCGGAACGAGGCCACCCCGACGACCGCCGACGGGCGGAGCACGGCCCTGGTGTTGGCCGACCGAAAGGCCCTGGTCACGCGAGCGTTCGAGGACGCGTATCCCCGCCGCCGGAACGGAGGCAGGACGACGATGAAGGGACGCGGATACGGTGCCGGTGCGGCAGCCGGAGCGCGGGCCGACATCGGGGGAACCCGCATCGGCAGCGGAGCCCGGGGCGCGATCGGCCGATAACACGGCGCCTCACCCTGCACAGCACGACCGGCACCGCCCCCCAGATCGCTGGGGCGGCGGTGCCGCCGCGGCGGTAGCGGTCGCCCCTGGCGGGGCGGCTGTGTTGGTGGCCCGGTGCGTGCTCGCCGGCCCCGGCCTCCTTCGTCGGCCGGTGCCGTCGGC
>NZ_JBEYJU010000262.1:0-1154 GCF_040703965.1 Streptomyces sp. NPDC006655
GGTGGCTCCGCCACATGACCCGCCACCCCGCACGCCGATCGCACGCACCGAACGCCGCTCCTTCTTCCACGGAGATCCATCAGAAGGGCCCTAGGGCCGGGGCGCCCGCTCAGCCTGTCCCTGGTGGGCCCACCCTGGGGCCGGCCTCACGCCTGCGGCAGCGACTCGCCCTGCACCGCCTGGACCTCCAGCTCCACCTTCAGGGTCGTGCCGATCGCGGCGATGCCCGCCTGGACGACCTGGTTGTAGTTCATGGCGAAGTCCTCGCGGTGCAGCTCGGTCGTCGCGCGGAACGCGGCCCGGGTGCCGCCCCAGGGGTCGGCGCCGGTGCCGAGGTAGGCGAGGTCGAGGTCGACGGGGCGCACCACACCGCGCAGGGACAGCTCACCGTGCACCGTCCAGCGGTCCGAGCCCGCCGCCGTCACGCCCGTCGAGACGTAGGTGATCTCCGGGTGGCGTTCGACGTCCAGGAAGTCGGCGGAGCGCAGGTGGGTGTCGCGCATGTCGTTGCCGGTGTCGATGGAGGCGGCCCGGATGACCGCCTGGACACGGGACTTGGTGACGTCGTCCGGGGCGATCTCGATGGCGGCGGAGAAGTCCGTGAAACGGCCCCGCACGCTGGAGATGCCCAGGTGCTGGGCGACCGCGCCGACCGTGGAGTGCGCCGGGTCCACGGTCCACGGGCCGGGCGGCGGCAGCTCGGTGCCGCCCTGCCGGGCCAGCGTGACCGTGCCGATCTCGGCGCGGCCGCTGGCGGTGACGATGGCGCTGGCGGCGGCGGGCGCGTAGCCCACGGCCGTGACGATGACGGTGTACGCCCCGGGCGCCAGCGGGTTCGGGTCACGGACCGTGCCCTCGTCGTCGGCCTCGGCGCGCAGCACCTGGCTGCCGGTCATGTCGGTCACCGTGACGACCGCGTGCGACACGGCCCATCCGTCCCGGGTACGGATCCTCGCGGTCAGTCCCATCCCGTCTCTCCCTGCGAACACTCGAACCGTCATGTGGTCAGACGGTCAGACGATTACAAAATGGTCTTATGGAACCGGCCCGCGGCGGGCGCCCCGAACACGCCGGGGCTGCGCAACCTGCAGGCCACCGAGGCGCTCAGGCCGCTGCTGAGCGCCGTCCGCGAGGCCGCCGACCGGGTCGTGGCC
>NZ_JBEYJU010000263.1:0-1105 GCF_040703965.1 Streptomyces sp. NPDC006655
GCGGTGTAGCGGGCGAGGACGACGACGTTCTCGCCGTCGACGACGTAGGTGTCGTCGTGGGCGGTCCAGTTGTCCCACTCCTGGTCGAGTTTCTCCATGACGTTGGCGGTGACGTCCTCGGGGGTGCGGTAGGTCCCGGCGAGCGGGAAGCCGGCCATCTCCGTCCACTCCACGTCGGGGGCGAGGGTGGCGCGCAGGGCGTCCAGGTCGCCGGCGGCGGAGGCCAGGTACTGGCGGCGGACGACGTCGGCGGGTGCGGTGGAGGTGGCGAACTCGGTGCTGTCGTGGGTCATTTCGGTCAGCCCCACTTCATCTCGCCCTTGGCGACCTTCGCGCCGATCTGGGCGGCGATCAGCATGCCGTTGTCGGGGTAGCGCTTGACGAGGGCGTCGTTCAGGGCGGCGCCGTCGGCGGCCTTGCCGAGTTCCTCCTCGAAGGCGATCAGGTAGTCGCGGGTGGCGGTGATGGCGGAGGCGTCGGCAGCGGTGCCGGGGAGGCGGTGGCCGGGGACGACCAACTGCGGGTCGAGGGCGGTCATTTCGTCGAGCAGGTCGATCCAGGCGGTGCGGTCGCCGGGGGTGGGGGTGTCGGCGACCCAGACGTGCTCCTGCTGGAAGAGCAGGACGCCGCCGAGCAGGGCGCGGTGCTCGGCCTGCCAGAGGTAGTGGCGGTCGGGCAGGCCGGCCGGGCCGCCCTTGAGCGCGAAGCGGTGGCCCTCCAGGGTGAGGTCGCCGGTCAGCGGCTCCAGGTCGACCGGGCGGGTGGGCAGGTTCGGGCCGAGCGCGGCCCAGGCCTTGAGCTTGCCCTCGTAGGAGTGCTTGATGTGCTCGATGACGAGCGGGGTGGCGACGAACCTCGCCTCGGGGAAGGCGTCGGCGATCACCTCGGCGCCGAAGTAGAAGTCGGGGTCGCCGTGGGAGACGAAGACGGTGGTCAGCGTCTTGCCGGAGTCGAGGATCTCGGCGGCCAGGCGGTGGCCGTCGGCGCGGGTGAAGGCGGCGTCCACCAGCAGCGCCTCGCTCTCACCGGTGACGAGGGTGGCGGTCTTGTTCTTGCTGCCGGCCGGGAAGTCCAGGTCGAGGACCTTGAAGGAGAGAGTGCTCAT
>NZ_JBEYJU010000264.1:0-1095 GCF_040703965.1 Streptomyces sp. NPDC006655
TCGATGTTCCAGACGGCGCCCTGGACGAACACCTTGTGCTCGTAGAGGGCGATCAGCTGGCCGAGGACCGACGGGGTCAGCTCGCGGGCCAGGATGGTCGTGGTGGGGCGGTTGCCCTGGAAGGTCTTGTGCGGGACCAGTTCCTCGGCTACGCCCTCCGCGCGGACCTCGTCGGCGGTCTTGCCGAAGGCCAGCGCCTGGGTCTGGGCGAAGAAGTTCGCCATCAGCAGGTCGTGCTGGGCCCTGAGTTCACCTCTCAGCTCGGCGACCGGCTCGGCGAAGCCGATGAAGTCCGCCGGGATCAGCTTCGTGCCCTGGTGGATCAACTGGTAGTAGGCGTGCTGGCCGTTGGTGCCCGGTGTGCCCCAGACGACCGGGCCGGTGGTCCAGTCGACGTCCTTGCCGTCCCGCGCCACGTGCTTGCCGTTGGACTCCATGTCCAGTTGCTGGAGGTAGGCGGTGAACTTGGACAGGTAGTGCGAGTACGGCAGCACCGCGTGCGACTGGGCGTCGTGGAAGTTGCCGTACCAGATGCCCAGCAGGCCCAGCAGCAGCGGCGCGTTGGCCTCGGGGGGCGCGGTGCGGAAGTGCTCGTCGACCAGGTGGAAGCCGTCCAGCATCTCGCGGAAGCGGTCCGGGCCGATGGCGATCATCAGGGAGAGGCCGATGGCGGAGTCGTAGGAGTAGCGACCGCCGACCCAGTCCCAGAACTCGAACATGTTGTCCGGGTCGATGCCGAAGTCGGACACCTTCGCGGCGTTGGTGGAGAGCGCCACGAAGTGCCTGGCGACCGCCTCCTGACCGGCCTTCAGCTCGCCGAGCACCCAGTTGCGGGCCGAGGTCGCGTTGGTGATCGTCTCGATCGTCGTGAACGTCTTGGAGGCGACGATGAACAGGGTCTCGGCCGCGTCCAGGTCACGGGTGGCCTCGTGCAGGTCGGCGCCGTCCACGTTGGAGACGAAGCCGACCGTGAGGTCGCGGTCGGTGAAGCTGCGCAGCACCTCGTAGGCCATCGCGGGCCCCAGGTCGGAGCCGCCGATGCCGATGTTGACGACGTTGCGGATGCGCTTGCCGGTGTGGCCGGTCCACTCGCCC